>NZ_JBNDHY010000019.1:0-43319 GCF_056755315.1 Monashia sp. HAY1-2A | reverse complement strand
CCCCCCCCCCCCCCCCCCCCCCCCCCCCCCCCCCCCCCCCCCCCCCCCCCCCCCTCAAAACCAAAACCCCCCCCCCCAGATTACTACGCGTCTCGTGGGCTCGGAGATGTGTATAAGAGACAGGTGCATGGGTGGGTCTCCAGCTGCGTGCGGGATCGGCCCGGTGGGAACCGGGCTCGTCGGTCGCGAGGGGTGGCGCCCGCCTGCTCCCGCCCACGCATCCGGGACACGTGAGGACCGGCTCCGAGCCGGCCGCAGGAACGACGGACGGTCCGAAGTATTGCTTTTGTGACCATTTCGTGTCTCAGAAACGCGGAATGTCGCCTTGACGCGCTGCCGACCTCGGCAGCATGACGCTGCCGAGACGGGTGACGTCAGCGGTTCCGGGCGGGGCGTCGCCGCGCCGCGACGTCGAGGGCGCTCGTGAGCAGTGCGACCGCGACGATGGCGGCGGCGACGCGCAGCGCGAGCCCGGCGTCAGGCGGCGTCGAGGCGAAGAAGACCGTGCCGACGAGCGCGATGCCGGCCGCGGTGCCGATGCGCTGGCCGGTCTGCAGCAGGCCGCCCGCGGTGCCCGCCCGCGCAACCGGGACGTCGGCCACGGTGAGGGTCACGTTCGGGGAGATGACGAACCCGCTGCCGATCCCGGCCACGAGGAGCGGTCCGGCGAGGGACCAGCCCGACGCGCCTCCGGTCACGGTCGTCAGCACGACGTCCGAGGCCACCAGCCCGATGAGCACGATGACGAGACCGGCGGTCACGAGCGAACGCCCCCACCGTGACACGAGCCGCCCGCCCACCGCGGAGGTGATCGCCGACCCCGCGGCGAAGGGCGTGACCGCGAGACCGGCGAGGAGCGGTGAGTAGCCGAGCGCCTGCTGGAAGTGGATCGTGAGCACGAAGAAGATGCCCGTGAAACCGGCGAAGTAGAGCGTGCCCACCGCCGCACCGGCGGCATAGCCCGGCACCCTGAAGAGGAGCAGGTCGACGACCGGCTCGCGGCCGCGGCGGCTCTCGCGGCGCTCCCAGGCGAGGAACAGCGCCAGCAGGAGGGTCCCGGCGACCGCCACCCACCACGGCACCGCCGCGGAGGTGCGGCCCGTCTCGACGACGGGCAGCAGGAGGCAGAGGACGGCCGCGCCGAGCAGGAGGACGCCGACCGGGTCGAGCTCCAGGCGACGGCTGCGGTGCCGCGGCGGCGGGTCGGGCAGCCAGCGCCTCGCGAGCAGGACGGCGGCAAGCGCGACAGGGAGGTTGACGAAGAAGATCCAGCGCCAGCCGTGCTCCGGTCCCAGGCGGTCGAGGATGAGGCCACCGGTCAGTGGACCGACGGCGGTGGAGATGCCGATCGTTGCCCCGAGAAGGCCGAAGGCCCGGCCCCGCTCGGCGCCTCGGAACAGCTGTTGGATCAGCCCCGACACCTGCGGGTTGAGGATGCCGCCGGCCGCCCCCTGGACGAGCCGCGCGGACACGAGCAGGGCACTCGTGGGCGCCAGACCGCAGGCAAGGCTGGACAGCCCGAACAGGACGACACCGACGAGGAACACCGTGCGCCGGCCGAGGGCGTCACCGAGCCGGCCGGACGGCACGAGCGTCAGCCCGAAGGTGAGGGCGTAGCCCGAGACGACCCACTGCAGCTCGCTCGACGATGCATCCAGCCCCGCCCGGACGGAGGGCAGGGCGACGTTGACGATGCTGACGTCGAGCAGCGTCATGAAGCCGGCGACGAGGCACACCCACAGGGCCTTCCACCGCCGCGGGTCGGGCCCGTCGGCGTCGTAACCGCGTCCTCCGGGGAGGGATGCGTCGGGGGCCGGCGGGGACGTCACCACGGGCCCGTACCCGGGGCGGCGGCGAGGCCCGCACGTCGTCCCACCGGGCGGATGCCCCCGTGGCGTCAGGTCAGGGCGATGACGACGACGCCGACGAGCGCGGCGACTCCGAGCACCAGTGTCGCCGCGGCGGCTCGGGCGAGAGCCGGTCCGGGCGCCGGCGCGGAGGGGCCGGCCGGGACGTCGCCGCCGCCCGTGGCGCGGACCGTGGCGTCCGCCTGGCGGTATCGACGTCGGGCCGTCACGGCCAGGTCGAGGCTCCAGACGAGCCCGAGGACGCAGGTGACCTCACCCCACACGCCGAGGTGTGGGGGCAGGACGCGCATCCCCACGAGGGAGCCGACCGCCACCGACAGCGCGGTGCGCCGCCACGCCAGTGAGGTGCGTTCCGGCTGCAGCCCCCCACGCACGGGTGGGTCCGGCGTCGTCACAGCAGCAGGCCGACGACGACGGCCAGGGCGACGAGGCCGAGCATGAGGGCGATCGGCAGCTTGAGGCCCGAGGAGGGCAGCGGTGTCCGGCGCCGTACGGCGCGTTCGGTGCGAGTCCAGGACAACCACGCCTGCGCCGTCGCCGCGACTCCCGCGACGACGAGGACGACCGCGATCGAGGCCCGCAGCCACCCCGTCAACGGCACCTGCAGGGCCTCAACCGCCAGACCCCCGGCGATGAAGGCCAACGCGGTCCGGATCCACGCGAGGAAGGTCCGCTCGTTGGCCAGGCTGAAGCGCGGGTCCGGCTCGTCACCCTCGCCGTAGACGGACCGGGGGAAGCGGTCTGGCGGGTCGCGGTCCGGACGCACGGGCCCTCCTCGGTCGGCTCGCCGGGTCCGGGCTGTGCCGCTCGGTCGGCGGGGTCGTGCCGGCGAGGCGCCGGCGGTTCCACCCGATCATCTCGCGGGGTGGGGCGAGTGGCGCCCCGGGATGCATCCTGACCGCAGCCGGCCGTGTGGTCACCGGGACGAAGGACGCCTGGGGAGCAGGCGGCGGGCCAGGCCTCGTGTCGGCGGCTCGCGCACCGGCCCGCGGGTCGGCACCGCCGCCCGTTCCCGGGCGTCCGTGAGCTCCTGCAGCGCCCACAGCGCGTCGCTGATGAGCGAGCCGTACACCGGCCACTGGCCCGGGTCGTCGAGCGGGGTGCGTCGCACCTCGTCGCGCAGCGCGAGGAGAACGTCCTCGGCGTGAGCCGCCGCGGCGTCGAAGGCCTCGTCGGCGTCGGGGTCCCGGTGCCCGAAGCGCTCCAGGGCGTGGGCCGTCGCCCGCAGTGCGCCGGCGTACCGGGTCAGGAACGTCGCGGACGGGACCGGCTGTGCCCGGTCGGGGTTGGCGGCCTCGACCAGGGTGCGCGCCACGCCGGTCAGGTGCCAGAGGCAGTGTCGCAGGGCCGTGACGGTCTCCGCGTAGCCCTCCCAGTCGACGGTGGCCGGCCGCAGGGACGCGCGCGGGTTGAGCCGCGTGCTCTCGCGTCCGGTCTCGATCTCCTCGACGACGCGGGGCGCCGTGTCGCTGATCGCGTTGCCACGCCGGTACCAGCGGCGTGCCGCGTCGGCGTCCCAGTCGCCCTCGAGGCCCGCCGCGACGTCGCCGAGCAGCTCGCGCACCTGCCGGGCCAGGCTCGAGACCCGTTGCCGGGGCCTGGTCAGGTGCAGGGGGCTGAGCACGAGGGCGTTGGTCATCACTCCGATGACGCCGCCCGCCACCGTCTCGACGACCGTCAGGTACGTGAAGCGCGCGTCGGTGCCACCGGCCGTGAGCAGGGACAGCAGGACCATCGCGGGCACCTGGGAGCCGTGCGAACCGAGGCGGGACCAGCGGCTGATGACGAGCGCCACGAGCGTCACCCCGAAGACCGTCCACCACGTGGCGCCGAACCAGGTCGCCGCGAGCCACGCAGCACCGAGGCCGAGCACGACCGCTGCGACCCGCTGAGCGCTGCCGGCGATGGAGCGGACCATGGTGCGGTCGACGACGAGCAGGGCAGCCATCGGCGCGTAGAACGGGATCGGACTGTGCAGCACGTGCAGGGCGAACTGCCACGCCAGGACGGCTGCCAGCGACGCCTTGAGCAGGAGCAGCAGGGCATCTCGCTCCGGCCCGGGGCGGCGCAGGGCGGTGCCGAACGCCCGGGCACGGAGGCGGGCATCCGTGCGCCAGTCACCCATCGGCGGCCGGAGGATCGGCAGAGATCAGGGCAGGAGGGCGGTGCGGCATCAGACATCCTCGCGAGGGTGGGCCCGGTCCGTGGTTGCTGAGGCCAGCGACCATACCCGGCGGCCCGGGTGCTTGCGCCGACGGCCCAGCCCTCGCGTCGGACCGGGCCCGGAGCTCCCGCGTCGCATAGCCTTGCGCTGTGGCACAAATCGGACAGCCACGGGCGAGCCCGGCGGACCGAGCGGCGCGGCAGGGTGCCTGGCTCTTCCTGCTGGCGGGGCTGCTCGCCGTCCTCGCCATCGCGCTCGACTCCGGCCGTGGCGAGATCCTGCTCGTCGTCGCGGGTCTCGACCTTCTCGCAGCGTCCCTGTGCCTCTGGTTGCCGTGGCGACGATGGCCGGTGACGCGGATCGCGTGGCTGTCCCTGCTCGCCTT
The DNA here is from genome assembly GCF_056755315.1 of Monashia sp. HAY1-2A. Lineage (NCBI taxonomy): Bacteria > Bacillati > Actinomycetota > Actinomycetes > Micrococcales > Intrasporangiaceae > Intrasporangium > Monashia sp. HAY1-2A. Next base: position 38,902 of record NZ_JBNDHY010000019.1, on the reverse strand, counting down.
CCTCGTGCTCGCGGTGTCGACGTGGGCGTTCGAGGGCCAGCCGGGCGGCACGATCCCCTTCTACGTCCTGACCTTCGTCTGGCTCGGGTTGCACCAGCCTCCGACCGTGGTGGCCTGGGCCGCTGTCCCGGCGGCCGTCTCCTACCTCGGCGGCCTCCTGGCCGCGGGCGCTCCTGCGAACGTCGTCGGGGGCAGCATCGTCGTCATCCCCGTCCTCGTGGCCGTGGGCCGCGTCATCGCCCGGAGCATGTACGACCTGCGCGAGAGCCAGCGGCTCCTGCAGTCCCAGGAGCAATGGCGGGCGGCGATGACGGCCACCCTCGCGCACGACATCCGCTCGCCCCTCACCTCCATCACCGGTGCGCTGGAGATCGTCTCCGACGACCCGGGCACCCCCGTCGCACTGGGGCGCCTCCTCGACTCCGCGAGCAGGCAGGCCGAACGGATCACCCGGCTCGCGGGCGACCTGCTCGACCTGGAACGCATCGACCAGGGGCGGCTGCGGCTCGAGATCACCGACGTCGACGTGCCCGCCCTCGCCGACCGGGTCGCCGGCCTGACCGACCCCGGGCAGGTGCGCGTCGAGGTGCCGCAGGGGCTCCAGGTCCACGCGGACCGTGGCCGGCTCGAGCAGATCCTCGTCAACCTCACCAACAACGCCCTGCGGCACGGCTCGGGACCGGTCGTCATCAGTGCGCACGACGGGTCCGGCGTCGTGACGCTCTCGGTGCGCGACCACGGGCCGGGGGTCGCCCCCGAAGCGGCCGCCAGGTTGTTCACCCGGCTCGCCGAGGGCCGGCCGGACACCGACTCGGTGGGGCTCGGGCTCTGGATCGTGCGCATGCTCACCGAGGCGCACGGCGGCGAGGTCTCCCACGAGAACTGCGACCCCGGGGCGGCCTTCCACGTGCGCCTGCCACAGCGCTGAGGCCCCGTCGCGCGGCTGGGGCCCCGCCACCGTCACTCGTCGCACTCGTCCGCCGGCTTCGGACGGTGACGTGGCCCGACATCGGACGACGGTGCCCTCGCTCCCGGTCGGGAACGAGGGCACCGGACGTCAGCGCACCCGGGTCAGAGTTATGTCCGCCTTCGGGGGCGTGAGCACACGCTGGAGCACTGGACACACGGTGGTCAGTCGACACGACGGGAGCGGGACGCCGGAACCGCGGCAGGGAAAGGCCGAACGCGGGCCCCGTCCGGGACCCGCGTTCGGCAAAGCGCCTGTGTCACAGGGACATTCGCACGCCCCCCGACTGACCTCAGATGTCGAAGTACATCTCGAACTCGTGCGGGTGCGGACGGAAGCGGATCGGGTCCACCTCGTTCTTGCGCTTGTACTCGATCCAGGCGGCGATGAGGTCCTCGGTGAAGACGTCGCCCTGGAGCAGGTACTCGTGGTCGGCCTCGAGGGCGTCGAGCACCTCCGGGAGCGAGCCGGGCACCTGGTCGATGGCGGCGTGCTCCTCGGGCGGCAGCTCGTAGAGGTCCTTGTCCACCGGCTCCGGCGGCTCGATGCGGTTCTTGATGCCGTCGAGGCCGGCCATGAGCTGGGCCGCGAAGGACAGGTACGGGTTGGCCGACGGGTCCGGCACGCGGAACTCGATGCGCTTGGCCTTGGGCGAGGTGCCGGTGATCGGGATGCGCACGCAGGCCGAACGGTTACGGGCGGAGTACACGAGGTTCACGGGAGCCTCGTAGCCCGGGACGAGACGGTGGTAGCTGTTGATCGTCGGGTTCGTGAACGCGAGCAGCGACGGGGCGTGCTTGAGCAGGCCGCCGATGTACCAGCGGGCGAGGTCCGAGAGGCCGCCGTAGCCGCGCTCGTCGTAGAAGAGCGGCTCGCCGTCCTTCCACAGGGACTGGTGCGTGTGCATGCCCGAGCCGTTGTCACCGAAGAGCGGCTTCGGCATGAACGTCGCGGTCTTGCCTGCGGCCCACGCCTGGTTCTTGACGACGTACTTGAACTTCATGATGTCGTCGCCGGAGTGAAGCAGCGTGTTGAACCTGTAGTTGATCTCCATCTGGCCGGCGGTGCCGACCTCGTGGTGGCTGCGCTCGACGTTGAGACCGACCTCCTTGAGCTGGAGGCACACCTGATCGCGGAAGTCCGCGAAGTGGTCGACGGGGGAGACGGGGAAGTAGCCGCCCTTGTAGCGGGTCTTGTACGCCTTGTTGCCGCCCTCCTCCTCACGACCGGTGTTCCAGGCAGCCTCGATGGAGTCGATGTAGTAGTAGCCGGCGTTCTGCTTAGTCTCGAAGCGCACGTCGTCGAAGACGTAGAACTCCGCCTCGGCGCCGAAGTAGGCGGTGTCGGCGATGCCCGTCGACTTGAGGTACTCCTCGGCCTTGCTCGCGATGTTGCGCGGGTCGCGGCTGTAGCGCTCGTCGGTGAACGGGTCGAGGATCGAGAAGTTCATGACCAGCGTCTTCTCGACGCGGTAGGGGTCGACGAACGCCGTGGCGGGGTCCGGCACGAGCTTCATGTCCGACTCGTGGATGGCCTGGAAGCCGCGGATCGACGAGCCGTCGAACATCTGGCCGACCGAGAAGAAGTCCTTGTCGACCGACTCAGCCGGCACGTTGAAGTGCTGCATGACACCGGGCAGATCGCAGAACCGAATGTCGACGAACTTGACGTCCTCGTCCTTGATGAACTTGAGGACCTCGTCAGCTGAGCTGAACATCCAACCTCCTGATGTGGGGCGAGGTCGCCACCCGGGAAGGAAGGGCGTCGGCCTCTGCTGTCGACAGCGACCCTAACCAGCCGCAGTTTCCCGGCCATGACCCGAATGTTTCGCCGGTGTTACGGATGGACAGGCCCGGGCAAAGCACGCGTGCGGGATCTCGTTACGCTGGTCCCGTGGTGGACCGCAAGGACTTCGGCTCGTGGCTCCAGGGGCCGCGGGAGCGCACGCAGCAGCCCGACGAGTGGCGCGGTCGTGCGCTCGGCCTGCCGCCGAGCGGGCCGGGCTCGGTGGCCGGCTTCGGCATCCGGTTCGTCGGCGTCCTCATCGACTGGGCCATCGCCTCGTTCGTCGCCCGGGGTGTGTTCGGCGTCCCGTTGCCCTTCTCGACCCCGCCTGCGACAGGTGGGCAGAACTTCGTCGTCCTCGGGATCTTCGCCCTCATGAACCTGCTGCTCGTCGGCACGCTCGGCACGACCATCGGACACCGGGTCGCCGGGCTCCAGGTGCGCTCGCTGAACGACGGCCGCGTCCTGCCGCTGCAGGCTCTCGCGCGAACGGTGCTCCTGTGCCTGTTCATCCCGGCGATCGTGTGGGACCGCGACGGACGCGGGCTGCACGACAGGGTCCCCAACACCGTCATCGTCCGCACCCGCTGACGCGCCGACACAGCCCGGCGGACGCGTCGACCAGCCCTGGCTGACGCACCGACCCGGCCCCGGTCGACCGACGTGAACGGCCCCGGCACCGTGACGGTGCCGGGGCCGTGTCAGCCGAGACTGGCAGTCACGGCGGGGTCACTTGCCGCGCAGGGCCTTGCGGTCCATGCGGGCCCGTGCCGGGTCGACGCCCGGGGGCAGCGGCGCGCGCAGGCCGCCGAGCGCCTTGAGGCGCTTGTTGACCATCGCCATCTCGTCCTTGGTGATCTGCGGCTTGAGGCGCTGGACCTTGCTCGCGATCTTGTTGAGCGGGACCTCGCCGTCGCCGTTGCCGACGCGCATCGTCGTCACCGGAACGCCCGGCGCGACGCGCTCGACGCGCTTCTTCTCGGCGACGAGCAGCTTCTGGACGCGCCCGGTCGGGCCCTCGCCGACGAGGACGACACCGGGGCGGCCCAGGGCGCGGTAGACCATGGCGGCCGAGCTGATGTCGCCGGCGCGGGCGACGTCGGCGGCGACCGGTTCACGGTCGGTGTACCAGCCGCGTCGGATCGAGGTGAGCGCGGCACCGGCGGCACCGGCCTGACCCTCGATCTGGGAGTAGGCCGCGCGCTCGGCGCGCCGGCTCAGGACCACGGTCGCGGCAAGGACGCCGAAGAGCACGCCGAAGATCGCGAAGACGATCCACATGTGCAGCAGCAGGCCTGCCACGAGCAGGACACCGAACACGACGAGGAAGGACAGCAGCATCCACCAGCCGATGGAGGGGTCCGCCGCCCTCGCCGCGCGGTAGACGTCGCGGATCTGGGACAGCCGTCCCTGCTTCTGGTCAGTGGGCGCGCCCGAGGCGCCGTCCGTGTTGCGTGCCATGGGCTCAGGATACGGCGCGGGTCTCGCGGGCCACCAATGCCGCCGCCTCCTGGCGTGCGGGGGACCCGGCCGCCTCGGCGAGGTGGGACAGGTGCTCCGGGATGGGCCGGCCCCACTTGCGCATCGCGGTGGCCCACAGGCGCCCCGCCCGGTAGGACGAGCGCACGAGGGGGCCGGCCATGACGCCCTTGAAGCCGAGGCCCTCGGCCACGTCCGACCAGTGCACGAACTCGTCGGGCTTGACCCAGCGGTCGATGGGGTGGTGCAGCTTCGACGGGCGCAGGTACTGGGTGATCGTCAGGATGTCGCACCCGGCGTCGTGCAGGTCGCGGATGGCCTCCTCGATCTCGGCGTCGGTCTCGCCCATGCCGAGGATGAGGTTGGACTTGGTGACGAGCTGCGCCTCGCGCGCCATCGTGAGCACCTTGAGCGACTTCTCGTACGTGAAGGCCGGGCGGATCCGCTTGAAGATGCGCGGCACCGTCTCGAGGTTGTGGGCGAACACCTCGGGGCGGGCGTCGAAGACCTGTCCGACGAGCTCGGGCTTCGCGCCGAAGTCGGGCGGCAGGATCTCGACGCCGGTGGTGGGGTTGAGCAGGTGGATCTGGCGGATGGTCTCGGCGTAGAGCCCGGCGGCGCCGTCGGGCTGGTCGTCGCGGGCGACGCCGGTGACGGTCGAGTAGCGCAGGCCCATCCGGCGCACCGACTCGGCGACGCGTCGCGGCTCGTCGAGGTCGAGGGCGGTGGGCCGTCCCGTGGCGATGTCGCAGAAGTCGCACCGCCGGGTGCAGACGTCACCGCCGATGAGGAAGGTCGCCTCCTTGTCCTCCCAGCACTCGAAGATGTTGGGGCAGCCGGCCTCCTGGCACACGGTGTGCAGGCCCTCGGACTTCACCATCGAGTGCAGGGCGGTGTACTCGGGGCCCATCTTCGCGGTGGTGCGGATCCAGGAGGGCTTGCGCTCGATGGGGGTCTCGGCGTTGCGCGCCTCGACGCGCAGCAGACGACGGCCGTCGGGAACGACAGACACACGGGCTCCTTGGTCGGGATTTGCTGCTCCGCACAGGTTACGCCTCGCGCGCCGGGCTCCCGACCACGGAGGTCGGCCCCGCCGCGGGGCCGCGACTCGTTCAGCGGCCGAGGTGGCCCCGCACCTCGGCCAGCCGGTCGGTGAGGAAGGCCCGCTCGACGTCGTTGCCCGAGAGCGCGATCGCCTCCTCGTACGCCGCCTCGGCCTCGTCCCAGGCCTCGAGGCGACGAAGCAGGTCGGCCCGCGTCGCGCTGAGGTAGGGGTAGGTCGCCAGCGCCGGGTCGCCCGTCAGGGGCTCCAGCGCGCGCAGCCCGGCGGCGGCGCCGTCCCGGAACCCCAGCGCCGCGGCACGGCCGAGCCGGACGACCGGGGACGGCCAGAGCCGGAGCAGCACGTCGTACAGCCCGGTGACCTCGGCCCAGTCGGTGGCCTCCCAGGACGGCGCCTCGGAGTGGACCGCGGCGATGGCGGCCTCGACGGTGAACCGGTCCGGGGGAGCAGCGGCGAGCGCCTCGGCGACGAGCGCGGTGGCCTCGTCGATGAGCGCCCGGTCCCACAGCGCCCGGTCCTGGTCGGCGAGCAGGACGAGCGTGCCGTCGTCCGCGACGCGCGTCGCACGACGGGCCTGCGCGAAGAGCACGAGCGCGAGCAGACCGGCGACCCGCGGCTCGCCGGGCAGCAGGTCATGCAGCAGGCGGCCCATCCCGACGGCGACCTCGACGAGGTCCTGGCGCACGTGGGAGGAACCCGAGGGTGCGGCGTGCCCGGTCGTGAGCACGAGGTGGACGACGTCCAGGACGGGGCCGAGGCGCTCGGGCAGCTCCGTGCGGCCCGGCACGCGGAAGGGGATCCGCGCGGCCGCGATCTTCTTCTTGGCCCGGGTGATCCGGGCCGCCATCGTCGCCTCCTGCACGAGGAAGGCACGCGCGACCTCACCGGTCGACAGGCCGCAGACGAGGCGCAGGGTGAGCGCCACCTGGGCCTCCGGCGCGAGGGCTGGGTGGCAGCAGGTGAACACGAGCCGGAGCCGGTCGTCGGGCACCAAGGTGCCGGCGGGCCCCTCGACGACGGTCGTGACGGCCTCCTCCTCGATGACGAGCAGCGGCAGCAGCCGCCGGGCGTGCGCCTCCCGGCGGACGACGTCGCGGGCCCGGTTGCCGGCGACGGTGGTCAGCCAGGCCCCGGGCCGCGCCGGGATGCCGTCGGCCGGCCACCGCTCGAGGGCACGCTCGTACGCGTCCTGGGTGCACTCCTCCGCGACGTCGAGGTCACGGGTGACCCGCACCGTCGAGGCGAGCACGCGTGCCCACTCCTCGTGGTGGGCCCGCGCGACCGCCTCTGCGACATGCGGCGATGGCTCGGTGGGCACGACCGCCTCAGCCGTGGTCGACGATCGGGCGCACCTCGACGGCTCCGTGCTGCTCGCGCAGCTCGGGGAGCATCCGCGCGAGGGCGACGGCGGCATCGAGGTCGGGCACGTCCAGGACGTAGAACCCGCCGAGTGCCTCCTTGGTCTCCATGAACGGCCCGTCGGTCACGACGGGCGCATCACCTCCGGCGGCGCGCAGCGTCGTGGCCGTGCTGACCGACTCGAGCTGCGCGCCGCTGAGGCCGGCGGGGCCGGCTGCGGTGGAGAAGGCGACGTGCGCGGCCTCCTTCGCCTCCAGCTGGTCCGACGTCTGGGCCTCCCACTCCTGCTCGCTGCCGTAGATGAGGACGAGGTACCTGGCCATGTCTGCTCCTTCGTGGTGTCCACCGGTCCCTCCGGCTTGCACGTACGACGAACGGGAGTCGGCCGGATCGACAGGCGGGTCCGGACTGCTGGGCGCGTCAGCTCACGTCGCGGCGCCGGAAGGCCACGAGCCCGGCCACGACGCCGACCACCGCCAGCACGAGGAGGTAGACCCAGGCGTGCGTGTAGCTCAGGGTGTGCTCGGTGAAGACGCACTCGCTCTCGGTGCACGACTCCGCCAGGTAGGTGCCGCCCTTCTCGATGAACGCCGACACGTTCGTCCCCACGGTCCACGGCCTGAGCCGGCCCTGGAGGAAGGCCTGGACGGCGACGAGCTCGACGGCGACGGCGTAGCCGAGCACCGAGAGCACCGCCGCCGAGGTGTGCCGCAGCACGAGGGCGAGGCACGCGCCTCCGACACCGCCGAGCACGACGAGCACGAGCACGCGCGCGAGCAGCTGGGGGAGGGAGTCGGTGAGCGGCGTCGGGTCGGGGATCTTCAGGTCGGACCCCGGGCGGTTGACGACGGCGACCATGCGGGCGCCGGCGTTGAGCAGCGCGAGCGCGACACCACCGAGGGCGGCCGACGCGAGCCCGACGGCCACGAGCTTGCTCGCGGCGGTCCGCAGGCGCCGTGGCTGGAAGGTGAGCCACGTCGACATCGACCCGGAGGTGAACTCGGCTCCGACGGTGCTGGCGCCGAGGACGAAGGCCAGGAAGGCGAGCAGGTAGGCCGCGAAGGTCGCGGCGGTGGCGGTGATGCCGTCGGCGACGGGCGGTACGACGCCCATGTCCTCCGGGGAGGGGACCAGGCCCACCTGGTCGCAGCCGAAGTCGATGGTCCGGTCACCCGAGCGGTCCCGTTCGGCCTGCTGGTCGCTGCGGCACTGGGCGACCTGGGCGGGCAGGTCGCGCTTGGCCTGCTCCACCACGATCGTGTAGTTGTCGAGCGCCTGGGCGAGCCTCTCGGGTTGGGTCGTGGTGTACGCGTTGTAGACCGTCACCCCGACGAACCCGACGACGGCCACGAGCAGCACCCGCGTCAGGCGTCGCCACCAGATCCGGCGCAGCTCGACCCCGACGAGGCCGGGGAACGACGTGCCCGTGGGGTGCACCTGCGAACGCGGACGCGACCGTGACGTCAGCAGCGTGCCGCTCATGCGGCACCTCCCTCGACGCCGGATTGCGCGTCGGCAGCGGACCCGAGCTCCTCGCCGGCGGTCAGGGCCAGGAAGGCGGACTCGAGGTCCGGCCGCTGGGGCACCAGCTCGCCGACGAACAGGCCGTGCCCGGCGAGTGCTCGGGTGACGCTCGCCCCGTCGTCGGTCGTGACGAGCAGGTGGGCGCCGTCGCGGGTCACCTCGAAGCCGTCGGCGCGCAGGACCTGCTCGGCGCGGTCCGGGCTGGAGACGCCGACGCGGACCGTCGCCGAGGTGGCCGCACCGAGGATCTCCTCGACGCGTCCCTCGGCGAGCAGCCGGCCGTGTCCGACGATCGACACCGTGTCGGCCACCTGCTCCACCTCGGCGAGGATGTGCGAGCTGACGAGCACGGTGCGGCCCTGGTCGCCGAGCGCGCGCATCGTGTCGCGGACCTCGCGGATGCCGGCCGGGTCGAGGCCGTTGGTCGGCTCGTCGAGGACGAGGAGGTCGGGGTCCTTGAGCAGCGTCGCGGCGATGGCGAGGCGCTGACGCATGCCGAGCGAGAACGACCCGTACCGGTCGCGGCCCCGGTCGAGCAGGTGCGTGGCCTCGAGCACCTCCTCGACGCGTCCGCGTGGCGTGCCGATGCCGCTCGCGAGGAGCGCGAGGTTCTGGCGGGCGGTGAAGGCGGGGAAGAACTTCGGCGACTCGACGATGGCCCCGACGCGGTCCGCGACGTGTGGCAGTCGCCGGGGGACCGGCTCACCCAGCACCTCCGCCGAGCCGGAGTCGGGGCGGACGAGGCCGAGCAGCATCCGGATCGTCGTCGTCTTGCCGCTGCCGTTCGGGCCGAGGAACCCGTGGACCCCGCCCAGGGGCACCGCCATCGACAGACCGGACACGGCGACCTGTCGGCCGCGTCGGCTCAGATAGGTCTTGCGCAGGTCGACGGTGCGGACGGCGACGTCCATGGTTCCCCCGTGGTGGCCGGTTGCGGTGGAGGCTGCGGCGGTGCCGCGGCCGTGCATCGGTGCAGCGCTGGGCGCTGCGGCTCACCCTAGGGGGTCGGCGGCGTCGCGGTCAGGCGTCGGCGCCAGACGTCGCGCTCAGACGTCGCGGTCAGACGTCGCGGTCAGATGTCGCGGTCAGACGTCGCGGTCAGACGTCGCGTCAGACGAGCGGCTCGGCCAGGGCGCGTCGGTTCGGTCGGAGCGTCGGCAGGATGTCGGCCAGGTGCCGCTCCACGTGGGGAAGCACCTCGGTGACGGGGACGTCGCGACCCAGCTCGGCCGACAGGGACGTGACACCGGCATCGGGGATGCCGCACGGGACGATGACCTGCCCCCACGACAGGTCAGGGTCGCAGTTGAAGGCGAAGCCGTGCATCGCCACCTGCCGGCTGACCCGGATTCCGATGGCGCCGATCTTGCGGCGCGGGCCGCGGTCGTCGGCGGCGATCCACGTGCCGCTCTCGCCCTCGGACCGGCCGGCCTCGACGCCGAAGTCGGCGCAGACGCGGATCATCATCTCCTCGAGGGCACGGACGTAGCCGACGACGTCGATGGGCGCGGGAAGCCGGACGATGGGGTAGCCGGTGATCTGGCCGGGGCCGTGCCAGGTGATCTTGCCGCCGCGGTCGACGTCGACGACCGGCGTACCGTCCTTGGGGCGCTCGTGCGGCTCGGTGCGCTTGCCGGCGGTGTAGACGGCGCGGTGCTCGAGCAGGTAGACGGTGTCGGGCTCCTCGCCCGCGACGACCTTGGCGTGGGTGTCGCGCTGCACCTGCCAGGCCCGCTCGTAGTCGACGAAGTCCGGGTCGAGGCCGAGGTGCACGAAACGCATGGCGCCAGCGTACGCCGGGCCGCAGCCGGACCCGCGCCGTGTGGTTGGGTGGGCGCATGCCGCCGAGCGTCCCCGACCCCCGCCCCCTCCGCGTCGGCCTCGTCGGCTACGGCTCGGCAGGGCGCGGCATCCACGCGCCCCTGCTCACCCGCGCCGGGCTCACGCTCGCGGCGGTCTCCACCTCGAACGCCGAGCGTGCCGCCCAGGTCCGCTCCGACCACCCCGAGGCCGAGGTCGTGCCCGACCTCGAGGCGCTGCTCGGGGTCAGCGGCCTCGACCTCGTCGTGCTCGCCTCGCCGAGCGGGGTGCACGGCGAGCAGGCCGAGACCGTCATCGGGGCCGGGCTGCCCCTCGTCGTCGACAAGCCCCTCGCCGTCGACGCGAGCCGGGCGCTGCGCGTCGTCGACCTCGCGGCCCACCACGGCGTGCCGCTCACGGTGTTCAACAACCGACGCTTCGACCCCGAGCTGGCGGCGCTGCGCCGGGTGCGTGACGACGACGTCATCGGAACCATCTGGCGCGCCGAGTACCGCTGGGACCGTTGGCGGCCCGTGCCGAAGCAACGGTGGCGCGAGCAGGTCACGGCCGAGGAGGGCGGCGGCCTGCTGCTCGACCTGCAGACCCACCTCGTCGACCAGGCGGTCCTGCTCCACGGCGAGGTCCTGTCGGTCTACGCCGAGCTCGACGCGCGCACGACGGTCGGTGAGGACGACACCTTCCTCGCCTGCCGGCACACCACCGGCGTCGTCAGCCACCTCATGGCCTCCTCGGTCAACGGGGCGCCCGGCCCGCGCGCCCGGGTCGCCGGCTCGGACGGCGCGTACGTCATCGGCAAGCAGGTCGACGACGTCAGCGTCTTCACCGAGTTCTTCAACGAGGGTGACGCCGTCGGCTGGGTGGTGCGCGGCGACGACCGTGAGCCGGGTCCCGTCGTCACCGACGCCGACCAGGCCGACTTCTACCGCGCGGTGGCCGGGGCGCTCGCCACGGACGACCCGCAACCCACGATGCCGGTCGACCCGCGCGACGCCGTCCACGTGCTGGCCGTCGTCGACGCGGCGCGGGTCAGCGCGCGCGACGGTCGCGTCGTCGAGGTGGTGACCCCGGGGCAGAGCCCCGACTGACCGCCCGGGGCCTGTGGATGAGGCGCGCGGTCCGGCCGCGCGCTCTGCTTCGATGGCCGGGTGAGCGAGCACGAGACCCCCGACGTCCCCGGGCACCGCCTCGAGGCCGTCATCGGCGCGGGGTCGTCCGCGGTCGTCTGGGCCGGGTCGGATGCGTCGGGGCGGCGGGTGGCGGTCAAGGTGCCGCGGGACTCCGGTGCCGCGACCCGGTCGGTGGCCGAGCAGCAGGTTCTTCTGTCCGTGCGCCACGACCACCTCGTGGCGCTCCGGTCGGTGGTGCCGCTGCCCGACGGCCGGGAGGCGCTCGTCTTCGACCACGTCGACGGTGTCGGCCTCGCCGCGATGGTCAAGGCTCGCGGGCACCTGCGCCCGGGCGAGGTCGTCACGGTCCTGACGCCGGTGTGCGACGCGGTGGCCACCCTGCACCGGGCGGGTGGCCTGCACGGCGACATCTCGCCCTCGAACGTGCGTCTGACGCCCGACGGGCGGCCGGTCCTGCTCGACCTGGGGGCCGCACGCGTGGCCGGCTCGGATGACGAGCGGGTCTACGGCACCAGCGGGTTCGTCGCTCCTGAGGTTGCCGCAGGATGGCCCCCGTCGGAGTCCAGCGACGTCTACGCGCTCGGGGCCCTCGCCTGGTTCTGCGCGACCGGCAACGGCGCCCCCCAAACCATGCTGCGTCTGGACCGCGAGACCGTCGCCTCTCACGTGGGGGAGCAGCTGGCCGACGCCATCGGCGCGTGCATCGACCCCGCCCCGCTCGAGCGGCCCTCGTCCGAGGGCCTGGCACGGCTCTTCTACGAGGCCGCCCCTGCCGATCCGGTCGAGGTCGTCGTCGGCACCGACGTCGCCTCGGCGCTGACCCACCGGCTGCGCGCGCAGGCCCGCGAGGACGATCAGCCGGCGGCGGCGGCCGACCGGTGGTGGCGCCGCCTCGTCGGCCGGTCCGGCGCGACCGTGGCACCGGCGGCCGCATCCGCCGGGGGCGTGCGGCGGCCGGTCGTCGCCGCCGTCGGTGCCGGACTCGTCGCCGTCGCCGCCTCCGGCTGGGCAGTCGCGGCCGTCGCGTCCTCCGGTGGACAGGCGCGCGAGCCGGTCCCGGATGTCGTCGCGGCGCAGGCTCCTGCCCGGCGCGTGGCCTCCGCACCGCGGCCGACGGATGCGCCGGCCCCGCCCGCCGCGACGAGCGCGGCCGCCGGGACCACCGGCGCGCCGGCGCACCGGGCGCCGGACCGGATGATGCTGCTGAGATCGCCGACGGCCCCGTCCGAGCACGCGAGCGACCTGCTGCAGGCGCTCGGCGACGCGCGCAGCCGAGCCCTCGTCGAGCGTGACGTCGCGGCGCTCGCCGCCGTGCACCGTTCCGGCGGGCCGAGCTGGTCCACCGACCGGCACCTCCTCGAGGCACTCCGGTCCGCCGGTGTCCGCTGGGAGGGCCTGCGGCTCCAGGTGGCCCGGGCCACCTTCGTGGCCGGGTCGTCGTCCGGTGGCGGACCGGACGGTCCCACGGCCGCCGTCGTGCGTGGTCGCGTGGACTGGACCGCCTACACGGTCGTCACGCAGACCGGGGCCCGCGTCGCGCAGGCGGCGCAGGAGGGGGACCTGCTCGACTTCCGCCTCGTCCGCGGGGCGGACGGCTGGCGCATCGACCGGATCAGCCGCGCACCAGCCAGCTGACCGCAGCCTCGAGGTCGGGGTGCTCGAAGGTGAAGCCAGCGCCCAGCAGCGCCTTCGGGACGACCCGCTGGCTGGCCACGATCGAGTCGGCGAACTCGCCGACGACTGCACGCAGGGCCAGGCGCGGTGCCGGCACGAGCGCCGGCCGGTGGAGGGCTGCGGCGACGGCCCGGGCGACGTCGCGCTGCCGGGCCGAGCCGGGGGCGGCGACGTTGAACGGCCCGGTCAGGTCGGGGTGGTCGACGAGATGGCTGATGGCGCGGACCTCGTCGACGAGCGTGACCCACGGCCACCACTCCTGCCCGGACCCCATCGGCCCCGCGAGGCCCAGCCGGGCGAGGAGCAGCAGCGGCCGGAACGCGCCGCCGGCGGAACTCATGACGAGGCCGCTGCGGACGCAGGCCACCGGCACGCCGGCCTCCCGGGCCGGGTCGGCGGCCTCCTCCCATCGCCGCACGATGCCGGACAGCACGTCGCGGCCGGGACCGCTGTCCTCCGTGAGCACCTCGTCGGCGCGGTCGCCGTAGTAGCCGACGGCCGATGCGTTGACGAGCCGCGGGTTCGCCCAACGGCTGCGGGCCTGGGCCAGCGCCGTGGCGACGGTCCACGTGGCGTCGGTCCGGCTGCGCTCGACCTCGCGCTTGTGCGCCGCGTCCCACCGCCGGTCACCGATGCCGACGCCGGCGAGGTTGACGACCGCGTCGACGCCCTCCAGGGCCGCGGCGTCGAGACCACCGCGCGAGGGGTCCCAGCGGACCTCACCGGGAGCGGACGGCTCTCGGCGGACCAGGCACACGACCGCGTCGCCGCGGGCCTCGAGGTGACGACGAAGCGCGCCGCCGATCAGGCCGGACGAACCGGTGATGGCGACGCGCTTCGTCATGGTTCACACCCTACGGGCGTGATGCGATGCGCACCCGCTCACGCCTCGAAGCGGCCCTCCTCCAGACGCGCCTTCATCGTGCCGAGGAAGCGAGCGGCGTCGGCGCCGTCGACGATGCGGTGGTCGTAGGACAGCGCCAGGTACATCATCGAGCGGATCGCGATCGTCTCGCCGCCGTCCGGGTCACTGACGACGACCGGGCGCTTGACGATGGCGCCGGTGCCGAGGATCGCGACCTGGGGCTGGTTGATGATCGGGGTGTCGAAGAGGGCACCCCGGCTGCCCGTGTTCGTGATGGTGAAGGTGCCGCCGGCGAGGTCGTCCGGGGTGATCTTGTTGCTGCGCGTGCGCGCAGCGACGTCGGCGATCGCGCGGGCCAGGCCGGCGATGTTGAGGTCACCGGCGTTCTTGACCACCGGGACGATGAGGCCCTTGTCGGTGTCGACGGCGATCGAGAGGTTCTCGCTGCCGTGGTAGACCACCTCGTCGCCCTCGATGCTCGCGTTGACCATCGGGTGCGCCTTGAGGGCCTCGGTGGCGGCCAGGGCGAGGAACGGCAGGAAGCTGAGCTTGACGCCCTCGCGGGCCTCGAAGTCCTTCTTCGCGCGGTCGCGGATGCGGGCGATCTTGGTCAGGTCGACCTCGACGACGGTCGTCAGCTGTGCCGACACCTGCAGCGACTCCACCATGCGGGTCGCGATGACCTTGCGGAGCCGACTCATCTTCTCGCGGGTGCCGCGCTTCGGCGACACCGATGCAGCCGGTGCGGCCGGCGCCGACGGGGCGGCTGCGGCCGGGGCCGACGCGGCGGGAGCCGGAGCCGCCGGGGCGGGGGCCTTGGCCGCCTCGGCCGCGTCGAGGACGTCCTGCTTGCGGATGCGGCCACCGACACCGGTGCCGGTGAGCGACCCGAGGTCGATGCCGTGCTGCTGGGCGAGCTTGCGCACGAGCGGGGTGACGTACGCGGCGGCGTCGTCGCGCGAGGGCTCGGCGGCGGGCGCCGTCGCCTCGGGCGACTGCTGGGCAGGCGGGCGCTCGGCGTCGGCGGGGAGCCCGGCCGCCTGCACCTCGGCCGTCTCGGCCTGGGCGGGTGCCTGCGCAGCCGGCGAGGGAGCCGACGCCTGCTGGGCCGCCGCCTGCGCCGGTGCCTGGCTGGGCTGCTGCGGGGCCTCCTGCTGCGGGGCCTCCTGCTGCGGGGCCTCCTGCGGCTGCGGAGCCTGCTGCGGGGCGGGCGCGCCACCGATCACGGCGAGGTCGCCGCCGACCGGGACGGTCTCGTCCTCGCCGACGAGGATCTTGGTCAGGGTGCCGGCGACGGGGGAGGGGATCTCGGTGTCGACCTTGTCGGTCGAGACCTCGAGGAGCGGCTCGTCGACGGCGACCTCGTCGCCCTCGGACTTGAGCCAGCGGGTGACCGTGCCCTCGGTGACCGACTCGCCGAGCGCCGGCATCGTCACCGTCTGCCCCTCGCCACCGGACGAGCCGGACGCGGCCGCCTGCGGCTGCTGTGCCTGGGCCGCCTCGGGCTCGCTCGTCGCGGGCTGCGGCTCCTGGTCGGTGCTCGGGGCCTCGGGCGCGGGCGCGCTCTGCTGGGCCTGCTCGGCCTGCGGTGCCTGCTCGGCGGCGGGCGCCTCGCCGCCGCCGGCGGGAGCGGCGCCGTCACCGATGACGGCGAGGTCGGCGCCGACCGGCACCGTGTCGTCCTCCTGCACGAGGATCTCCTGCAGCGTGCCCGCGACGGGGGAGGGGATCTCGGTGTCGACCTTGTCGGTCGAGACCTCGAGCAGCGGCTCGTCGACCTCCACGCTGTCACCGACGTTCTTCAGCCAGCGGGTGACGGTTCCCTCGGTGACGGACTCACCGAGGGCCGGCATGGTCACGCGTTCTGACATGACGTGTTCTCTCCTCTTCCCAGTTACTGGCTCAAGCGTGTGCGTGCAGCGGTTTTCCCGACAGGGCCAAGTGTGCCTCGCCGAGCGACTCGTTCTGCGTGGGGTGCGCGTGGATGAGACCGGAGACGTCCTCGGGGTGGGCCTCCCAGTTGACGATGAGCTGGGCCTCGCCGACCTGCTCACCCATCCGCGCGCCGATCATGTGCACCCCGACGACCGGGCCGTCCTTCTCGCGCACGAGCTTGACGAAGCCCTGCGTGCCGAGGATCTGGGACCTGCCGTTGCCGCCGAGGTTGTACTCGTAGGTCTCGACCTCGTCGTACTTCTCGCGGGCCTGTGCCTCGGTGAGGCCGACGCTCGCGATCTCCGGGTCGCAGTAGGTGACCCGCGGGATGCCGCTCTCCTCGATGACCGCCGGGGCCAGGCCCGCGATCTCCTCGGCGACGAAGATGCCCTGTGCGAAGCCGCGGTGGGCCAGCTGCAGGCCGGGCACGATGTCGCCGACGGCGTACACGCCCGGGACGCCGGTGCGGAGGCGCTCGTCGGTGGTGACGAAGCCGCGGTCGAGGGTGATGCCGGCGGCCTCGTACCCGAGGCCCTCGGTGACCGGTCCGCGGCCGACCGCGACGAGGAGCAGGTCGGTCTCGATGGTCTCGCCGGACTCCAGCGAGACGCTGACGACGTCACCGGACTGCGTCGCACCGGCCAGACGGACGCCGGTCTTGAACGCGATCTTGCGCTTGCGGAAGGAGCGCTCCAGCTGCTTGCTGATGGCCTCGTCCTCGGCCGGGACCAGGCGCGGCAGGGCCTCCACGACGGTGACCTCGGAGCCGAAGCTCTTGAAGACGGAGGCGAACTCGACGCCGATGACACCACCACCGAGGACGACGACGCGGGCCGGCACGTGGTCGATGGTGAGGGCCTGCTCGCTCGTCATGATGCGGCCGCCGATCTCGAGGCCGGGCAGCGTGCGCGGGCTGCTGCCGGTGGCGAGCACGACGTTGCGCCCGGTGAGGCGCCGATCGCCTACAGCGACCGTGTTCGGGCCCTCGAGGACGCCGGCGCCCTCGACGTAGTCGATCTTCGCAGCCTTGACGAGGCCCTGCAGACCCTTGTGCAGACGGGAGACGACGCCGTCCTTGTACGCGTGGACTCCGCCCATGTCGACCGACTCGAAGGTCGTCTTGACGCCGAAGTGCGCACCGTCGCGCGCGGAGTCGGCGACCTCGGCGGCATGCAGGAGGGCCTTGGTCGGGATGCACCCGACATGGAGGCACGTGCCCCCGAGCTTGCCCTTCTCGACGAGGGCCACCGAGAGCCCCAGCTCCGCCGACCGGAGGGCACAGGCGTAGCCACCCGACCCCCCGCCGAGGATGACGACGTCGTAGTCGCCTGCGGCGTCAGCCGACATGTTGGTGCGCTCCTTCAGGATGGGGGGCCACCCGGGGGTGTGGGTGCAGGAGCATCTTGTCATTGATCACGAGGGACGTCACAGGCAGGTCGCGCCCGCCGGCACCCTTGCGAGGACTCGCGAAGGCACGCGGCGGCAGGCGAGGCGCGGTGACGGCACGGCCCGCCACCTGCGCGGACGCACTCCCGGCACGGGTCGAGCACGTACAGTGCGGCCATGGGTTGGTTCTCCCGGCGCGGTGCAGGCCGGACGTCCGCGCGCCTCGGCCGGTCGGACGGACCTGGCATGGACATCGACCGCAAGGCCGTCGAGGCCCACCTGCGGGGGTTCGTCGAGGGCCACCGTGGTGTCGAGGCGTACGTCGAGCCGGCCACGAGCGTCACGACGACGACGGTCGTGCTCATCGCCTGGGACGGCGAGTGGACACGCCGCGCGGTCGGCACGCCGAAGGATGCCTTCGAGCTCGCCCGGCGGCTCGGCGTCCCTGCCTACGACGTCAACCACACCGGGTACCCCGGCCGGATGCGCGAGTACAACACGCGCAAGCGTCACGGCGACGCCTGACACGTCGGTGAAAGAGGTGGACCGGCGGCGGTCCTGCTGACAGGGTGAGGTCGTCCCCACCGTGCCGTACCGGCGCGCCCCGCCACGCATCCAGGAGGTCTCGAATGTCGAATCAGGAAGGTGCCCAGGTGGGCCCGGACGAGGAGATGAAGGCGAAGTTCCGGGCCGCCCTCGACAAGAAGCACGCGCACGGCGGCAAGGACGTCTCCGACGACCACGACCGCTCCAAGGTGCACGGCGCGCACGGCCCGGCCAAGGCCCAGCAGATGTTCCGGCGCAAGTCCGGCGGCTGACCGTCCTGCCGCGACCTCGAAAGGCCAGAACGCACCGGGCGTTCTGGCCTTTCGGTGTGCCCGGCGCTCAGGCGTAGGACTCCGCGACGGCCACCAGCGTGCGGACGCCGAAACCGGTGCCGCCCTTGGGGGCGTAGCCGTTCGGGGACTTGTCGTTGAAGGCCGGCCCGGCGATGTCGATGTGGCTCCACGGGATGCCGTCGCCGACGAACTCGCCGAGGAAGAGGCCGGCCGTCAGCATGCCGCCCTCGGGACCGCCCTTGTGCGCGAGGTCGGCGTTGACCGAGTCGAGACCACCGCGCAGCTCCTTCGGCAGCGGCATCGGCCACATCGCCTCGCCTGCGCCCTGGGCGGCGTCGAGGACCCGGGTCCGGAAGGCCTCGTCGTTGCCCATGACGGCGGCGGTGTCGGCCAGGGCGATGACCTGCGCGCCGGTCAGGGTCGCGATGTCGATGATGGCGTCGGGGGCCTCCTCGGAGGCGAGGGCCAGGCAGTCGCCGAGCACCATGCGGCCCTCGGCGTCGGTGTTGAGCACCTCGACCGTCTTGCCTCCGCGCATCGTCACGACGTCGCTCGGCCGCTGCGCCGTGGCGCTCGGCATGTTCTCGGCCAGACCGAGGTAGCCGGTGACGGCGATCGGCAGGCCGAGCTCGGCGACGGCGAGCACGGCGCCGGCGACGGCGGCGGCACCGGCCATGTCGCACTTCATCGTCAGCATGCCGCTGGCGGGCTTGATGCACAGGCCGCCGGAGTCGAAGGTGATGCCCTTGCCGACGAAGGCGATCGAGGCCTTCGGGCGCGCGGGGGAGTACGAGAGCACGGCGATGCGAGGCTCGTTGGCGGAGCCTTGGCCCACGCCCACCGTGCCGCCGAAACCGCCCGAGCGCAGCGCCTTCATGTCGTAGGACCGCAGCTTGACCTTCGTGCCCTTGACGCGGCCGGTCAGGGACTCGACGAAGGTCTCGGGGTACAGGAGGTTGGGCGGGAGGTTGACGAGGTCCCGGGTGTACGCGACCGCGGTGCCCAGGGCTGCGGCGCGCTTGACGGCACGTCGGGACGCCGCGTCGCCGGGGCCGACGAGGGCGAAGGCCGTGGTGGGCGTGTCGTCGTCGGCACCGACCTTGGTGACCGCGTAGGCACCGAGCGCGATGCCCTCGGCCGTTGCCGCGACGACCTCGACCGCGCTGCCGGGAACGGCGACGACGACCTTCTTCCTCGAGGCGAGGCCGCGAGCGGCGGCCCCCATGCCGCGTCGGACGTCCTCGAGGACGGCGGCGTCCGGCACGGCGGTGAGCGCGCCCACGCCGGCGAGGACGACGAGGCGGGCCCGGACGTCGGGTACCGCGGCCAGCGTCGTCACCTCGCCGACCTTGCCGGCCAGCTCGAGGTCGGAGACGACCGCCTTGAGGTGGGCGACCGTGGTGCGTGGCAGGTCGTGCCCCGGCGCGAGGGTCGCACCGTCGTCGCCGGCGACGAGGGCGACGACGAGCGCGTCGCCGGCCGTGTCGGCGGCCGAGCGGTTCGTGATGGTCAGCTGGGCCACGGAGGACTCCTTCAGGACGTGGTGCCGGTCGGGCCACGGGAGTGGTGCGACGAGGATGGGTCGGTGGACGCGGCGCGGGGCGCGCGGCCTGCTGCCGTCCCGACGCGTGGTCCGTCGTGCGGTCCGGGCGTCCGGTGGCGACGGCGCCGATGATAACGAGGGAGCCGCAGACCACTCCGGAGCGGGACCCGCGTGGCGTACGACCCGGTGCCGGGGCACCTGCCGGTGGCCACCGACCGGAGGGCGCCGCGGCGGAAGGGGCACGCCGCGCTGGCGGTAGGTTGACCCGCATGACGACAGCGCCGTCGGGGACGACCTCCCCGCTCACCTCGCCCCTCCACGACCGACACGTCGCCCTCGGCGCGAAGATGGCCGACTTCGGTGGCTGGGACATGCCGATCGAGTACCCCGGTGGGGGTGTCGTCCGCGAGCACACGGCCGTCCGCGAGCGCGTCGGCGTCTTCGACGTGAGCCACCTCGGCAAGGCCACCGTGACGGGTCCCGGGGCCGCCGACTTCGTCAACGCCTGCCTGACCAACGACCTGCGCCGCATCCAGCCCGGCTCGGCGCAGTACACGCTCTGCTGCGACGAGTCCGGCGGCGTGGTCGACGACCTCATCGCCTATCTCCGCTCGGACGACGACGTCTTCCTCATCCCCAACGCGGCCAACACGGCCGAGGTCGTTCGCCGGCTGCGTGAGGCAGCGCCCGAGGGGATCGAGGTGACCGACCGGCACCGTGAGTACGGTGTCATCGCCGTGCAGGGCTCCCGGAGCGACGAGGTGCTCGAGGCGCTCGGCCTTCCGACCGGGCACGACTACATGTCGTTCGTCGAGGCGCAGTGGGACGGCCGCCCGGTCATCGTCTGCCGCACCGGCTACACCGGCGAGCGCGGGTACGAGCTCGTACCCCGCTGGGACGACACCCCGGCGCTGTGGGACGCCCTCGTGGCCGCGGCCGAGCCGTTCGACGGCCTGCCCTGCGGGCTCGGCGCCCGCGACACCCTGCGCACCGAGATGGGCTACCCGCTGCACGGCCAGGACCTCTCGCTCGACATCACACCCGTGCAGGCTCGCGCCGGCTGGGCGGTCGGCTGGAAGAAGGACGCGTTCTGGGGCAAGGACGCGCTCGTCGCCGAGAAGGCGGCCCCGACGCGACTGTCGCGCGGGCTGCTCGTCACCGGGCGTGGCATCCCGCGGGCGCACTGCACCGTGAGCCGAGGCGGCGAGGTCGTCGGCGAGGTCACCTCGGGCACGTTCTCGCCGACGCTCAAGCAGGGCATCGCGCTCGCGCTCCTCGCGCCGGACGTGGCCGACGGGCAGACCGTGTCGGTCGACGTCCGTGGCCGCGACGTCGAGGCAAGGGTCGTCAAGCCCCCGTTCGTCGAGGTCCAGGTGCGGGAGGCCTGAGGGCCCGCGCGTCAGCCGGAGACGCGCAGGCCCACGACCGCGACCACGAGCGCGGCGGCCAGCGACACCTCGACGGCCGCCCCGACGACGTCGCCGGTGACGCCACCGAGGCGGCGGACCGCGTGGCTGCGCACCGCCAGGGCACCGGCACCGGCCGCGAGCACGGCGGCCACGCCGGCGGACGTCGGCAGCAGCGCGGCCAGGGCGGCGGCGTCGAGCCCGAGCACGAGGACGAGCGCCGCGGCACCGGCCGGTCCGGTGTCGCCGCGGCGCATCACCTCGAGCGACCGGGCCGGCTCGTGTCCGGACGTCAGGCCGTCGGCGAGGTCGGCGAGGCCGTCGAGGTGGAAGGCCCGCGACCCGAGCGCCACGACCACGAGGGCCAGCACGGCCGCCACCGCGGGCGGCAGCGCGCCGAGGACCACCAGGACGCCGAGGACCACCCACGCGAGGGCGAAGCCGAGCGTGCTGACGGGGGCGAGCAGCATCGCCAGGCCGAGCTCCCGGGGACCGACGGCATCCGGCGGCGCGACGCGCAGGGCGGTGAAGGTGCCGACGCAGAGGCGCCAGGCGTCACGCATCGAGAGTCCGTGGACGGGGGGACGACGGCACGACGAGGCCCTGCGAGAGGTCGAGGACGCGTCCGGCCACGACGAGGTGCACGCGCGCCGCCACGGCAGACACGGCGGCGTTGAGCCGGCCCAGCTCGTCCTGGAAGAGGCGACCGGAGGCCGTCGTCGGCACGAGCGACCACCCCACCTCGTTCGTCACGACGACGACGGGGACGGTTGCGGCGCAGAGGGACTCGACGAACGTTGCGCCCTGCAGACGGACGGCGGACGCTGCGACGGCGAGGTCGTCCCAGCCCACCGCGTCGACGACGCTCGTGAGCCACGTGCCGAGGCAGTCGACGAGCACCGGTCCGCGGGCGGCACGCAGGACGCCCGCGACGTCGGAGGTCTCCACCGTGCGCCACGAGGCCGGCCGCTGGGCGCGATGCGCCTCGACGCGGGTGCGCCACTCGTCGTCGTCGGCCGCCGGAGCAGGCCCGGTCGCGACGTACGTGACGTCCCTGTCGGCGGACAGCAGGTCCTCGGCGTGGCGGCTCTTGCCGCTGCGCACGGGCCCGGTGACGAGGGTCGTGCTCGCCGCGCGGGCGGTCACGTCGGGTCCTCGGGCTCGGCCCGCGGCGCGAACCGCACCGGGGCGTCGAAGGCCGCTCGTCGTGCGGCGCGCCGGAAGACCCGCAGCAGCGCCGGCCCCGCCAGCACGACGAGGACGGCGTTGAGCAGGCCGCGCGGCAGGTCCCAGGCGAGCGAGGTGGAGACGTAGAAGACGGCGTAGTGGGTGAGGTTGTCCGGCAGCGGGGCGCCGGGCACGAAACCCATGCCCGTGGGCGCGCCGGGCCCGAGGAACGGCCAGAACCACAGGTTCATGACGGCGCCGTACCCGAGGCCCGTGACGAGGGCGTACGCGGCGAGGACCCACCGCTCGGCGCGGCGCCCGTCCCCGACGGGCAGCAGGCCGGCACCGAGCCCGACGGCGCCCGAGCACACCATCTGGAACGGCAGCCAGGGACCCACCCCGCCCGTGAGCAGGGCTCCCGTCGTCACGGCGAGGGACCCGGAGACGAAGCCCACGCCGGGGCCGAGCACGCGGCCGGCGACGACGACGACGAAGAACATCGGCTCGAGCCCCGCCGTCCCGGCGCTGAGCAGGCGCAGTGCCCCGCCGGCGGCGGCCGCGACGCCGAGCACCGCGACGGTCTTGGCGTCGAGCCGCCCGGCGGTCACCTCGGCGAGGCACACGACGGCGAGCAGACCCAGGAGCAGGGCGAAGAACCACGGCGCGTCGTTGCCGTGGTCGGCCGCCACCTGACCGGGTGCGAAGAACGGCCACGTGAAGGCGGCGAACCCGACGAGCCCCACGGCGACGACCGCGAGGACGGCCGGCCAGCGCAGCGGGATGACCCGGCGTGAGGCGGGCGGCGGCGTCCGGACGGCGCGGGGTGCGGGTGCCGGCGCGCTCATGCCGTCCGCCCGAGGGCGCGGGCCACCTCGGCCACCGTGAGCCACGTCTGCGGGTGCAGCACCTTGGTCACCTGCGGGGCGAAGGCGGGGGAGGAGGCGAGGACCTCGCGCGTGGGGCCGTCGGTCACGACCTCCCCGTCGGCCAGGATGACGACGCGGTCGGCGACCTCGGCCGCGAGCTCGACGTCGTGGGTCGCCACGATGACCGTCGTGCCGGCCGCGGCCAGCTCGGCGAGGAGGCCGCACAGACGCTGCTTGGCGCCGTAGTCGAGCCCGCGCGTCGGCTCGTCGAGGAGGAGGACCTCCGGGGTGCCGGCGAGGATGACGGCCAGGGCCAGCTCGAGCCGCTGCCCCTCGGACAGGTCACGCGGGTGGGTCGTGGGGTCGATGCCCTCGCCGATGCGGGAGAGCACGGCTGCCGCGGTACCGGCGGGCACACCGAAGTCGGCGTCGGCCGCGGAGCACTCCGCGGCGACCGAGTCGGCGTAGAGCAGCAGCTCGGGCTGCTGCGGCACGAGCCCGACGACGCCGACCCGTTCGCGAGCGGCCAGGGTGTGCGGGTCCGCCGTGGCGGAGCCGGCACGGACTCGCCCGCCCGCGAGCCGGTGCTGTGCTGCCACCGCGCCGAGCAGCGTCGACTTGCCGGCGCCGTTGCGCCCCATGAGGGCCGTGACCGAGCCACGCGCCACCTTGAGGTCGACACCGTCGAGGACGACGCGTCCCGCCCGACGCACGGTCACCCGGTCGAGCGACAGCGCAGTGCCTGCGGGCCAGGGGCCGCCGGGTCGGCCGGGCCGGGACGGCGGCGTGCGCGGGCCGAGGGTCTCCCGCAGCGAGGCGGCACGGCGTCTGGCGTCGCGGATCGACAGGGGCGTGGGGCTCCAGCCGGCGAGCCGGGACAGCCCCACGACGGGCGGGAAGACGCGCGACAGGCTCATCGCCTCGGCCGGTTCGAGCAGCTCGGACACGTGGCCGTCCTCGACGAGCACGACCCGGTCGGCGTGGTGCACGACGCGTTCGAGGCGGTGCTCGGCGAGCACGACGGTGACGCCGAGGTCGTGCACGATGCGGTGCAGCGAGGCCAGGACCTCTTCTGCGGCAACGGGATCCAGCGCCGAGGTGGGTTCGTCCAGCACGAGCACCCGCGGACCGGCGGCGAAGAGGGCCGCGATGGCCACCCGCTGCTGCTGCCCGCCGGAGAGGGTGCCCAGGGCGCGCGCCCGCAGCGGGGTGAGCCCGAACAGGTCGAGCGTCTCCTCGACGCGGCGGCGGATCGCCGTCGGGTCCAGGCCCATCGTCTCCATGCCGTAGGCCACCTCGTCCTCGACGACGTCGGTGACGAAGGTCGACGACGGGTTCTGCTCGACGAGCCCCACGACGGTGGCGAGGTCGCGCGGCCGGTGTGCCGCGGTGTCGAGGCCGTCGACGACGACCCGGCCGGACAGGGTGCCGCCGCTGAAGTGCGGGACGAGGCCGTTGACGGTGCGCAGCAGCGTCGACTTGCCGCTGCCGGTGGGCCCGACGACGAGGACGAGCTCCCCCTCGGGCACCTCGAGCGTGACGTCCACGAGGCTCGGGGCGTCGGCGCCCGCGTAGGTGACGCTGACCCGGTCGAAGGCGATCACGGTGCAGCCTCCCGCGGCCGTGGCGTGAGCCAGGCGGGCAGGGCCGCCACGAGCACCGCGACCACGGTGAGCAGCGGCACCGCGGGCAGCTCGACGCGCTGGGGCGGCGTGACGCCGTCCCAGCCGCGCACGCCGGCCACGACGAGGACGACCGCAGGAGCGCTGCCGAGGACGACGGTCAGGGACTCCGGCCACTCCCACCGGTCACGTCGGTGGCCGGACCGGCCGTCACGCGAGGCGCCCACGACGAGGCTGCTCGCCGCGAGGACGGCCCCGGCGACGAGCAGGGGCAGGCCGAGGGTGCCGCCGGCCGACGCGTCGAGCAGGCCGTAGAGGCCGCCGAGGACGCCGAGGAGACCGAGCAGCGCGAGGCCGCTCGCGAGGCGGCGCGTGCCGGCGCTGCTGCGCACGGCGCGGCCGTAGCCACGGGACTCCATCGACGCGGCCAGCGCGAGCGAGCGCTCGAAGGCCGTCTCGAGGACGGGAACGGCGAGGCGGGCCGTCTCGCGGATGCCGTGCCCCTCGCGCCCTCGCAGGGTGCGCGCGGAGCGCACCGTGCGCGCGTCGGCGAGCAGCTGCGGCGCGAAGGTCAGCCCGACGACGACGGCCGTGCCGACGTCGTAGAGCGTCGCCGGCAGGTAGCGCAGGAGCCGCCGCGGTGACGCGAGGGCGTTGGCGGCGCCGAGGCAGGCGAGCACGGCCGCGAGGCGCAGCGCGTCGTAGAGGCTGAACAGGAGGGGCTCGAGCGCGACCGGCCCGCCGAGACGGATCCCGGAGAGCCAGTCCGGGAGCGGAACGCGTGGAAGCGTCACGAGGACGGTCTCGCCGTGGACGCCGTTGCCGAGGAGCGCGGTCACGAGGACCCGGAGGAGGACGACGGCCAGACCGATCGCGAGGAACCCGGCGAGCGGGTTGGGCGTGGCCGGGTCACGCCGCTCGGTGACGACGAGGACGCAGACGGCGACGACGAGCAGCAGCACGGCGGGGTTCGTCGTGCGGGACGCCGCCGTGGCGAGGCCCAGGCCCCACAGCCACCAGGCCGCGGGGTGCAGGAGCCGCGCGCGCAGCCGCATCGCCGTCGGGTCACCCCGCTCAGCCGTCGACGCCGGTGCGGCGCCGCGAGCGGACGAGCAGGTAGCCGATGAGGGCGAGCACGACGAGGGCGACGACGACCCAGGCCACGGTCGTGCCGGTGCTCGACGACGCGGGCCGGGCCGTGGCGTCGACCGGGGCGCTGGCCGCGGCGGTGGCGGTGACAGTCGTCGACGCGGCCGGTGGGGCGACGGTCACCGGGGTGTCGGCGGCCTTGGCGGCGGCGCTGACCTGCTTGACCTCACCGCCGCAGCCGGTGGCGGGGTAGCCGGCGACCGCGCAGACGAGGCCCTTCTCGGTGCGCAGCTCGCCCGCCTTGGCGAGCACGTCGGTGCTCGTGGCGGCAGTGGGGACGACGGCGCAGACGGCCTTCGGGGCAGGCGGGGTGGCGCCGTCCTCGGCGTCGGCCGCTCGGCCGAAGTCCACGACGAGCCCGACGCGCTTGGACCCGGACACCGCGGGTGTGGAGCCGCAGATCGCGTCGAAGCCGAGCACGGCCCGCGGGAAGCGCGTCGCGCTCTCGTCGCCGACGGCGAAGCGCCAGCCGTCGACGCTGCCGTCGGCAGGGGTGGTCTGGTCCGGGCCCTTCTGGGCGAACGACCACGCGCCGTCGGTCAGCTGGTAGAAGCCCCAGAAGCGGTATGCGGCGGCCTGCGCGGGGCCGGTGGTGAGGACGGCGACGGCGGCGGCGACGAGTGCGGCGAGCAGCACCCGCAGGGGGGTGCGACGAACGGTGGACACGGTTTCCTCCTCGCGGTCGGACACCGTCCCGAGCCCCCCGCGGAGCCGTCGTCGGTGACTCCGGTCCGCATTCCACGACAGACTGACACAGAGCCGGACGGGCGCGGGTTTTCCGGCTGTCGCCGCGGCGCCTGGTCGGGCGGGGCTGCGGATCACGGTTGCGGGTCAGCGCCGGAGTCGCACCGGCTTGCCCCGTCGTCCATCGGATACGCGAACCGTGGCACGCGCGGTGGCCGCCCGTCAAACGAGCCGGCGCACCGGGCGACCGGGGTGCGTCTAGGGTGACGGACATGAGCGGAGACTGGTCCTGGCTGTACCTCGACGCGCACGGCGAGCCGATGTCGGGGGAGGGCCTGGCCACGACCGGCTTCCCGACCCAGAGCGACGCCGAGAACTACCTCGGCGAGACCTGGCGCGACCTGCTCGCCCACGGCGTCGAGTCGGTGACGCTGCGCGAGGCCGACTCGGTCGTCTACGGCCCGATGAGCCTCCGGGCCGCGGAGTGAGCCTGGCCGCCGAGGTCCCCGACACCCTGTCGGCGGGCCTGGCCCGCGACCTGCTCGGACGCGTCGTCACCGCGCAGCGCGCCTGGCGCTCGCCCGGGGTGAGCGCGGGCGTCGTGCGCGACGGTGCCCTGGTGTGGTCCGGCCACGTGGGGTCCGCCGAGCTCGGCCCCGCCTCCCGCCCGGCCGACGACGACACCCAGTACCTCATCGGGTCCGTGACCAAGACGTTCACCGCGCTCGTCGTCATGGCGCTGCGCGACGACGGTCTGCTCAGCCTCGACGACGAGCTCGGCGGGTACCTGCCGGGCACCCGTCACGCCCGGGTGCCCTTGCGCCAGATGCTCGCCCACGCGTCCGGCCTGCAGCGCGAACCGGTCGGGAACATCTGGGAGTCGCTCGCCGCGCCCGAGCGCGCGGCATTCCTCGCCGGTGTCGAGGACACCGAGCAGGTGCTACCGGCGCACCACGCCTTCCACTACTCCAACCTCGCCTACGGCCTGCTCGGCCACGTCGTCGAGACGGTGACCGGTCGCGGCTGGGAGGACGTCGTCCGTGAGCGGGTTCTCGAGCCGCTCGGGATGTCCCGGACGGGCCTGACGCCGGCGTCCGACCGGGCGCACGGCTACCAGGTCGACCCCTACCGCGGCACCACCACCGAGGAGCCGCTCTTCACGCTCAACGCGACGGCCCCGCTCGGCGGGCTGTGGTCGACCGTGTCCGACCTGGCGCGCTACGCCGCCTACGTCGCCGCCCCGGACGGCCGCGTCGTGGCTCCCGAGACGGTCGAGGAGATGTGCCGGCCGCTCATCATGACCGACGTCGACGGCTGGTCCGGCGCGTACGGGCTCGGGTTCGGCATGGGCCGGCGCGGTGACCGCGTCTACGTCGGGCACGGCGGCGCGATGCCCGGCTTCCTCACCGGACTGCGCATCCGGCGCCGCGACGGCGTCGGCGCGGTCGTGTTCGCCAACTGCACGTCGAACGCCCTCACCCTCGCGCTCGCGACCGACCTCGTGGACGCCGTCCTGGACGCCGAGCCGACGCTCGCGCCGGCGTGGGTCCCCGAGGAGCCGCGACCCGAGCTCGAGGAGCTTCTCGGCCTGTGGTGGTCCGAGGGCGCGCCGATCACGTTCTTCGTCCGGGAGGGCCGGCTGTGGTCGCGCCTGTCCGAGGACGAGCCGCTGTCCGAGACACGGTTCGAGGCCGACGGGGTGGACCGGTTCCGCGCGGCTGCGGGTCGCGAACGCGGCGAGGTGCTCGACGTGGTCCGTGGCGCCGACGGTTCGGTCGAGAAGCTGTACTTCGCGACGTACGCCGTCACCCGCGAGCCGCTCGCGTTCGCCGAGCTGCAGGACTGAGGCCCGCACGCAGCAGACCCCCGGACGCCGTGTGGTGTCCGGGGGCCCGGCAGGTGACGGGTGGGCGGCTCAGCGCGGCTGCTCGCCGCGCGCGACCTGCGCCTTGGGCATCCGCGTGCGACGCATCTGGAAGGCGCGCATGATCGCGTACCAGGCATCGCCCTTCTCGGCCCCGCCGAACTTGGCCTCGACCTTCTTGCGGGTGCGGCGCCACATGAGGACGGCGTCGACGACGGCCACGAGGATGAGGCCGTAGACGAGGACGAACACGGCCATCAGCGCCCACCCCGCCCGCACGAAGCTGAGCAGCAGGACGAGCAGCATGACCGGCAGCATGAACTCGCCGATGTTCCAGCGGGCGTCGACCGAGTCCCGGATGAACCGACGGCGCGGGCCCTTGTCGCGGGCCGGCAGGTACTTCTCGTTGCCCGCCAGCATGCCCGCGCGCTGCGTGGCCATCGCCTCGCGGCGGGCGGTGCGGTCCTGCTTGGAGGCGGCCTTGCGGTCGGTGACGATGAGTGGACGCTTGTTCAGGGCCTCCTGGTCACGGCGCTTGGGCGTCGGCCGGTTCTTGGCGCCGGGTCGCGCCTCGGAGTCCTGCAGCGCGGTGGAGGAGGAGGCGAGCTCCTCGTTGAGGGTCTTCTTGCGTCCGAACACGGGCCCACTCTAGGCGAGGTCGGGCGCGGGACAGGAATCGCGCGCTCCGCGGCCGGCGCGGCCGTCACAGGCGTCGCTTGCGTAGGGGCACGAAGCGGTACAGCCCGTGCTCGCTCGTCGTCAGGGCGCCGTCGGCCAGCTCGACGAGGACCATCGTCCCGGCGACGGGGACGACCATGCGTCCCGGGTCGGCGAGCTGGTCGACGAGGGCCTGCGGCAGCGAGGTGGCCTCCGCGGAGACGAGGATGCGGTCGTAGGGCCCACGCTCCGGTGCGCCGAGGACGTCGGGCTCGGCGAGGTCGATCGAGGCCCACGGGGCATCGCACCGGGCGAGGTTGTCCGCGCCCCAGGCCGCGAGGTCCGGCTCGAGCTCGACGCCGACGACGACGCCGGCAGGCCCGACGAGGTGGGCGAGCAGGGCCGTCGTCCAGCCCGAGCCGGCGCCGACGTCGAGGACGCGCTGGCCCGGACGCACGTCGAGCAGGCGCAGCATGTCGGCGACCGTCCGCGGCTGCGAGTTCGTCTGCCCGTGGCCGATGAGGATGGGGCCGTCGTGGCCGGCCCGCCAGCGCGCCGCGCGCGGCAGGAACCCGGCCCGCGGCACGGCCTCGAGGGCCCGGTCCACCGGATCCATCCCTCGAGTCTTCCACGGCACGGCGCAGGCGTCCGAGCGCGGATGGCCCGGGTCAGGCGGGTCCCGCGACGACGTGCAGGAGGGTGCCGAGGGACCGGTAGGGGTCGGTCCGTCCGAGCCTCTCCTCGACGTCGAGCAGGGTCGCGAGCGTCTCGGCGTCCGGTGTCGGCTCGTCGACCGGCACCGTGTCGGAGGCGACCCGGACGCCGTACCAGGCGCGCACGGTGAGCCCGTTGGCCTCGCAGTCGGCGGTCAGGGACTCCAGGGTGTCGGCGCGGGCGTCGACACCGATCTCGTTGCGGTAGCGGGCGTCACGGCCCTGCGCTCGCGCGGCCTCGAGCTCGTCGAGCATCGCTGCCGCGCCGTCCCAGTCGCTACGGGCAGCCGGCCGCCAGGCCATCGCCGCGCCGTTGCGCGCGACGAGCGAGACGACCCCGCCGGGAGCCGTCCGGCGCGCGAGGGCGGCCACCGCCGAGCGGCTCTCGGGCAGGTACATGAGCACCCCGTGGCACAGGACGACGTCGTAGGCGGTGGGACGCGTCACGCTGGCGAGCGACGCCAGGTCGCCGGCGAGGAGCGTGACCCGGTCCCGCTGCGAGGGCTCCAGCGAGGCGGCGGCCTGCTCGAAGGCCGCGCGCATGCGGGCGTCGGGTTCGACGGCCGTCACGGTGTGCCCGAGGCGAGCGAGGCGCAGGGACTGCGTGCCCTGCCCGGCGCCCACGTCGAGCACCCTGAGCGGGCCGCGGGGAAGATGGGCCCCGAGCTGGCGCGCGACGAGCTCCTGGCGCACGACGTTGCGCAGGTTGCCGAGCCGGCGCAGCCACGGGTCCTGGCCCGGCGTGAAGGCGTTGGTTGCCACGGCGACGAAACTAGCCGAACCTCACGGACGCCCACGGGGCTGCCGGGGGAGTGGGGTGCGACCCGTCGGTAGGGTCGGGCTGTGACCGACGACGTGCTCTCCCAGGACCAGATCAGCGCCATCCGCGACCGGGTCGCCGAGCTCATGCCGCAGGTGCGGGCCGACCTCGAGGACCTCGTGCGCATTCCGAGCGTCTCCGCGACGAGCTTCGACCAGGCCAACGTGGCGCGCAGCGCCGAGGCCGTGGCCGAGCTGCTGCGCCGGGAGGGCCTCGACGTCGAGGTGGTCGTCGAGGGCGGCCGCCCCGCCGTCATCGGCCACCTCGCGGGACCGGAGGGTGCCCCGACCGTGACGCTCTACGCGCACCACGACGTGCAGCCGCCCGGTGACGACGCCGACTGGCACAGCCCGCCGTTCGAGCCGACCGAGCGCGACGGTCGCCTCTACGGCCGTGGCGCCGCCGACGACAAGGCCGGCGTCATGGCCCACGTCGCCGCGTTGCGGGCCCACGCCGGCAACCTGCCGGTGGGCGTGACGGTCTTCGTCGAGGGCGAGGAGGAGTTCGGCTCGGCCTCGCTGCCGGCGATCCTCGAGAAGCACGGCCACCGCCTCGCCGCCGACGCGATCGTCATCGCCGACTCGGGCAACTGGGCCATCGGCGAGCCGGCGCTGACGACGACGCTGCGGGGTGGTGTCCGGGCGGTGGTCCGGGTCGAGACCCTCGACCACTCGGTCCACTCCGGCATGTTCGGCGGTGCCGCCCCGGACGCCGTCACGGCGATGGTCCGCCTGCTCGCGACGCTCCACGACGACGACGGCAGCGTCGCCGTCCGCGGCCTCGACGAGGGCACCGCAGCCGACATCGACTACGACGAGGCGCGCTTCCGCGAGGAGTCCGGGCTGCTCGACGGCGTCTCGCTCATCGGCACCGGCTCGATCCTGACCCGCCTGTGGAACAAGCCCTCGATCACGACGATCGGCATGGACGTCACGTCGGTCGACAAGGCGTCCAACACGCTCGCGGCCCACGCCGCCGCCAAGGTCTCGATGCGGCTGGCTCCCACGCAGGACCCGGCCGCGGCGTTCGAGCTGCTCAAGGCCCACCTGCTCGAGCACGCGCCGTGGGGTGCGCGAGTCACCGTGGACCTCGAGGAGCACGGCTGGGGTTTCGCGGCCGATGCCGAGGGGCCGGTCTACGACCAGGCGCGCGCCGCCTTCAAGGACGCGTGGGGCGTCGACGCCGTCGACATGGGGGTGGGTGGCTCGATCCCGTTCATCTCCGACTTCGCCGCCCGCTTCCCCGACGCCGCCATCCTCGTGACGGGCGTCGAGGACCCCGACACCCGGGCGCACGGCGCGAACGAGTCGCTCCACCTCGCGGAGTTCGCCCGCGTCTGCCAGGCGGAGGCGCTCCTGCTCGCCCGCCTCGGCGCCATGCCGCGCTGACGCGTCAGGAGCGTTTGCCGCGGCCCCGGTAGATGCCCTCGTGCAGCTCGAGGGCGTAGGCCGCGGCGCCGGGCATGCCGAGGTCGTGGGCGACCGCGACCTCGGCATCGATGTCGTAGGGCACGCGGACGAACTGGATCGAGAACGGCTGCGGCGCAAGGGAGTCCGTGACGCCCTCGAGGATGCAGTACGGGGCGCTCGGGTCGTCGAGGTGGTTGCCGACGGCTCCGACGTTGAAGAGCTGCAGGCCCTCGTCGGCCTCGAGGTAGGTGCCGTGGATGTCGCCGTAGCCGACGACGTCGGGTGTCGCGCCCCGCTCCCACACGTGCCCCGGGACCGGGGGGCGGAACTCACCGGTGAAGTCGGTGTTCGTGAACATGCCGCGGAACTCGTCCTGCGTGTGCGCCCGGCGGACGCGGACGAACTCGCTGGTCTGCGAGGCGTGGAAGAGGCGGACCCGCTTGCCGCTCATGACGAGGTCGTGGGCGTTGGGCAGGCCGGCGAGCCACGCGGCGTCGTCGTCGGTGATCTCGTCACGCGTCCACTGGCCGGCCTCGAACCGCGGCACGGTGCCGCGTCCGACGTGGCCTTCCCAGTCGCCGATGAGCGAGTCCCAGTTGCCCCGGACGGTCACCTCGCACGCCTCGCGCGAGAGCTTGACCGCCTCGGAGCCGCGCGGTCCCTTGCCGACGACGTCGCCGAGGTTGACGACGCGCACGATGCCGCGGGCCTCGATGTCCGCGAGGACCGCCTCGAGGGCGGTCACGTTCCCGTGGACGTCGGAGATGACGGCGATGCGGTCGGGCGCCGGCCGCACCGGCTCAGTCCTTGTGGGTCTTGCCGGGCAGGGCGAGCATCCGGTCGAGTGCGGCGCGGGCCTGCGCGGCCACGGCGGGGTCGACGCGGATGGGGTTGACCACGCGACCCTCGACGAGGGACTCGAGGGCCCAGACGAGGTGCGGCAGGTCGATGCGGTTCATCGTCGAGCAGTAGCAGACGTTCTTCTCCAGGAAGGCGATCCGCTGGTTCGGGAACTGCCGGGCCAGACGCCGGACGAGGTTGAGCTCGGTGCCGACCACCCAGGAGGTGCCGTCCGGCGCCGCGGCGATGGTCTGGATGATCTTCTCCGTGGAGCCCACCTCGTCGGCGAGCTCGACGACCTCGTAGCGGCACTCGGGGTGGACGATGACCTTGACGTCGGGGATCTCCCGGCGCGCGGCCTCGACGGCCTCGACGGAGAAGCGGCCGTGCACCGAGCAGTGCCCGCGCCACAGGATCATCCGGGCGTCCTCGAGCTGCTCGTGGGTCAGGCCGCCGTTCGGGCGGTGCGGGTCCCAGACGACGCAGTCCTCGAGCGAGAGGCCGAGCTCGCGCACGGCGGTGTTGCGGCCGAGGTGCTGGTCGGGCAGGAAGAGCACCTTCCCCCTGCCGTGCACCCCGCCGACCTCGTCGAAGGCCCAGTCGAGCGCCGTGCGGGCGTTCGAGGAGGTGCAGATGGTGCCGCCGTGCCGCCCGGTGAACGCCTTGATCGCGGCCGAGGAGTTCATGTACGTGACCGGGATCGTCCGCTCGGCGACGCCGGCCGCAGCGAGCTGCTCCCAGCAGTCCTCGACCTGGGCGATCGCGGCCATGTCGGCCATCGAGCACCCGGCGGCGAGGTCGGGCAGGATCACCGTCTGGTCCTCGCTCGTGAGGATGTCGGCCGACTCGGCCATGAAGTGCACGCCGCAGAAGACGATGTACGGCGCGTCGGGACGGGCGGCGGCGTCGCGCGCCAGCTTGAAGGAGTCACCCGTGACGTCGGCGAACTCGATGACCTCGTCGCGCTGGTAGTGGTGGCCGAGGACGAACACCGAGTCGCCGAGTGCGGCCTTCGCGGCCCGGGCCCGCTGCACGAGCCCGGGGTCGGAGGGGGCCGGCAGGTCGCCGGGGCACTCGACCCCGCGCTCGGTGTGCAGGTCGGTGCCCCGGCCGAGCACGAGGAGGGGCAGCGGGGCGGGTGCCGTCGTCATGCCCAGATCGTATGCCGCCGCGGGCGTGCCCCACGCCACCGCCCGACGTCCGGCCGCAGGCGGCGGCACGGGGGGAGACGTGCCCTTGACTTCAAGTGAGCTTGATGTCTGACGCTGGGGACGTCGACGACCCACGTCGACGACGACACCAGGAGGGACCGATGCCCACCGCACTCGTCACCGGCGCCACCCGAGGTCTCGGCCGCGCGCTCGCCGCGGCCCTCGCCCGCCGAGGCTGGACGCTCGTCCTCACCGCACGCACCACGGACGACCTGGACCGCACCGTCACCGAGGTCTCCGAGCTCACTGCGCTCGCCGGACCGGCCGGGCCCGGACGCCCGAGCACGCCGACCGTCGGTGTCGCGGGCGACGTCGCCGACGCCGTCCACCGCCGCGAGGTCGTCCAGGCCGTGCGCGCCGCGGCCGGGGGAGCCGGTCTGGACCTGCTCGTGGCCAACGCCAGCACGCTGGGGCCACTGCCGATGCGTCACCTCCGGGACGTGACGGGCGACGAGCTCGCCGCCGTCCTGGCCGTCAACGTCCTCGCCCCGCACGAGCTGGTCCGCGCCCTCCTGCCCGACCTCGAGCAGGCCGGTGGCGCGTTCGTGAGCCTGTCCTCGGACGCCGCCGTGGGCCACTACGAGACGTGGGGTCCCTACGGCGCCTCGAAGGCGGCGCTCGACCACCTGACCCTCACCCTCGGCGAGGAGGAGCCGGCCATCCGTGCGTGGGCCCTCGACCCGGGGGACATGCGCACCGCGATGCACCAGGACGCGTTCCCCGGCGAGGACATCGGCGACCGCCCGCTCCCGGAGGAGGTGGCGGTGCCCGCCGTCCTGGCCCTGCTCGAGACGCGTCCACCGAGCGGCCGGCTCGTCGCTGCGGAGATCCTCGCCGCTCGCGGCTCGCAAACGGCGGTGTCGCGGTGACGACGCTGCTGCGCCACGCCCCCTCGACGCGGTTCCGCGCGACGGGCGACCTGACGGCGTCGTCACCGCCCGAGGAGCGCGCCGGCTCGCGGGACGCCGTGCGGCTCCTCGTCGCGCAGGACACGGCCGACGGCCCACGGGTGACCCACACCCGCTTCGACCGGATCGCCGAGCACCTGCGACCCGGTGACGTCCTCGTCGTCAACACGTCGGCGACCTCCGCCCGTGAGGTCGACGCCGTCCTCGACGGCCGCGGGCCCGTGGTCCTGCACGTCGCCACAGCCCTCGACGAGCAGACCGTCGTCGTGGAGCTGCGCTCGGCGCCGGACGCGTCCGTGCCCGTTCTCGACGCCGTCGTCGGCGCCGTCGTCGACATCGACCTCGAGGCCCCTGCGGCCGACGTCCCCGCCCCCGGGGCTGGGGTGGGCTCCGGCTCGGGGGCCGCCGGCCCGGCGGTCGTGCGGGCGAGGCTGCACCTCGACGCGCCCTACCCGCACGAGGGGTCGTCACCGACGGGGGTGGGAAACCGGCTCTGGCGCGCCACGGTCATCGCCCCCGACGGCCCGACGGCGGCTCACGACGTGCCTGAGCTCCTCACCGGCCTGGACCGCGTCGGCCGGCCCATCGCCTATGGCTACCTCGACCACCGCTACCCGCTCGCTGCGTACCAGACCGTCTTCGGGAGCGTCCCGGGCAGCGCCGAGATGGCGAGCGCCGGGCGGCCCTTCACGGCGGAGCTCGTGACGCGCCTCGTCACCGCGGGCGTCCTCGTCGCACCGGTCCTGCTCCACACCGGCGTGTCGTCGCAGGAGGCCGGGGAGGCGCCGCAGCCCGAGTGGTTCTCCGTGCCGGCCGGGACCGCCGACCTCGTCAACCACGTCGTCTCGCACGGCGGTCGCGTCGTGGCCGTGGGCACGACGGCCACCCGCGCGCTCGAGTCGGCCACCGGTGCGGGCGGTACCGTCCGCGCCGCCGAGGGCTGGACCGACCTCGTCATCGGACCGGACCGGCCGGTGCGCGTCGTCGGCGGGCTCGTCACCGGCTGGCACGACCCGGAGGCCTCCCACCTGCTGCTCGTCGAGTCGGTCGCGGGTGCGGCGCTGGCCCAGGCGGCCTACGACGAGGCGGTCGCGCACCGGTACGGCTGGCACGAGTTCGGCGACGCCGGCCTGTTCCTGCCGCGACGAGACCGGTAGCACCCGGGTGGGAGGATGCGACGCGTGCATGTCATCCTCGCACCCGACTGCTACACCGGCACGCTGACCGCCCGGCAGGCCGCGGCCGCCATGGCCGACGGCTGGTCGCGCAGCGCCCCGCACGACGCCCTGACGCTCGTGCCGCTGTCGGACGGCGGCCCCGGGTTCGTCGACGTCCTCGCCGCCTCCCTGGTGGGGCAGGTGCTCGGCGTCGTCACGACCGACCCGCTCGGGCGCGAGGTGCCGGGATCGGTCCTGCTCGTCGACGGGCCGGCCGGCCCCACGGCCTACGTCGAGTCGGCCCAGGCCGCCGGCCTGCACCTGCTCGGCGCGGACGAACGCGACCCGACGCGGACGACGTCCTTCGGCGTCGGCACTCTCGTCCTCGCTGCCCTCGAGGCGGGGGCGCGACGCGTCGTCGTCGGGCTCGGCGGCTCGGGCACGAACGACGCCGGCGCGGGCCTGCTCGCCGCGCTCGGCGTCGGCCCTCGTGAGCGCCTGGCGCGGGGCGGGCTCGAGCTGTCGGCCACCGCCGCGGACGACGTCGCCGGCCTCGACGCGGCCCGCGCGCGCCTTCGTGGCATCGAGCTCGTCGTGGCGAGCGACGTCGACTCGCCACTGCTCGGGCTCAAGGGGGCCAGCGCCGTCTTCGCGCCGCAGAAGGGCGCCACCGAGGAGGACGCCCAGCGCCTGGAGAACGCCCTCGGCCACTTCGCGAGCGTCGTCGCCCGGGTCCGTCCTCCGGCGCACGACCTGCTCACGGGGACGGCGATGCGCCCGGAGCGCGAGCCCGGAGCGGGCGCGGCGGGCGGCCTCGGGTACGCCCTCCTCCTCCTCGGCGCGCGTCGGACGTCGGGGGTCGGCGCGGTCCTCGAGGCCGTCGGCTTCGGCGGTCTCGTCCGGGGTGCCGACCTCGTCGTGACCGGGGAGGGCTGCTTCGACTGGCAGTCGCTGCGCGGCAAGGTCGTCGTCGGTGTGGCCGAGGCGGCCGCGTCGGTCGGCATCCCGGCGGTCGCCGTGCCCGGGCAGGCGCTCGTCGGACGTCGTGAGGCGATGGCGGCCGGCCTGTCGGGGGTGTACCCGGTCGCCGAGCGACCCGGAGACGTCGCCGCCTCCCTCGCCGACCCGGCGGCCCGGCTCGCCGACCGGGTCGCGCGGGTCGCGCGGACGTGGTCCCCCGGGCGGTGAGACCCCGTGCGGTGAGACCCAGGACCGCGCGCCGCTGCCGGTCCGCTCCCGGCTCACGACGTGGTCCCGAGTGTCCGCATCGTGGGCCGGCCGTGGGGGAGGGCCGGGAGGTCTGCACGTGCCCACGCCGCGTCGACGTATCCTTGAAGGGCCGGGAACACTTCCGGCGCGCCACGGGTTGAGACTCCTGACCCGTGCACCACGACGCGAAGGACCAGCACATGAGTGTCGAGACGAACGCTTCTCCCGCCGAGGCCCAGACCGAGGCCCCCGCCCACGGTGTCGTCCTCACGGACGTCGCCGCGACCAAGGTCAAGAGCCTCCTCGAGCAGGAGGGTCGCGACGACCTCCGCCTCCGTGTGGGCGTCCAGCCCGGCGGTTGCTCCGGCCTGATCTACCAGCTCTACTTCGACGAGCGCACCCTCGACGGTGACCTCGTGCGCGACTTCGACGGTGTCGAGGTCGTCGTCGACCGGATGAGCAGCCCGTACCTCGAGGGCGCGACGATCGACTTCGCCGACACGATCGAGAAGCAGGGCTTCACCATCGACAACCCGAACGCGGGCAGCAGCTGCGCCTGCGGCGACTCCTTCAGCTGAGCCGACGAAGGGCCCGACCGCAACGGTCGGGCCCTTCGCGATGTCCGACGCCGGCCACGTCAGTCGGTCAGCTGCCGTAGTCGCCGAGACCCCGGGTGAACCGCGCCGCGTCGTCCGGCACCTCGATGTCGACGTGCCGGGGCTGCCAGGCCCGCGGAGCGGTGTGAGGGAGGTCGAGGTCCCGACAGTCCATCACGAGCTCGGAGACGCTGCCCGAGTCGAGCTCGTCCCTGGGGGAGGGGAACTCCAGCGTCGTGTCCATGCACCAACGCTAGTTCCGCCGCAGCCGCCCGCACACCCCGTACCGGCGGGTAGGTGTGCGCCACCCCGGTCGACGCCGTTCGCGCTAGGTTCTCCGTGTGCAGATCGCCATCACTGGTTCCATCGCCACCGACCACCTCATGACCTTCGACGGCCTGTTCGCCGACTCCCTCGTCGTCGAGCAGCTCGACAAGATCTCACTGTCCTTCCTCACCCAGGACCTGCAGGTACGGCGGGGCGGGGTCGCTGCGAACATCGCCTTCGGGATGGCCAACCTCGGCCAGAGCCCGATCCTCGTCGGAGCGGTGGGCGAGGACTTCACGGACTACCGGTCCTGGCTCGAGCGGCACGGCGTCGACTGCGCGTCGGTGCACTACTCCGAGTCCCAGCACACGGCCCGCTTCATCTGCACGACCGACCGCGACATGGCCCAGATCGCCACCTTCTACGCCGGTGCGATGTCCGAGGCGCGCGACATCGAGCTGGCCCCGGTGGCCCAGCGGGTCGGGGGCCTCGACCTCGTCGTCGTCGGCGCCAACGACCCGGAGGCGATGCTGCGCCACACCGACGAGTGCCGCAGCCGCGGCATCCCCTTCGCGGCCGACCCGAGCCAGCAGCTGGCCTTCTGCGACGGGCCGACCATCGCCCGCCTCGTCGACGGCGCGGACTACCTGTTCACGAACGAGTACGAGAGCCACCTGGCCTGCCAGAAGACCGGCTGGAGCGAGGACGAGCTCGCCGAGCGCGTCCGGGTGCAGGTCAAGACCCGCGGCAAGGACGGCGTCACCGTGCGCGTCCGTGGTGAGGAGCCCGTCGAGGTCGGCATCGCCCGCGAGGTCCGCAAGGCCGACCCCACCGGCGTCGGCGACGCCTTCCGGGCCGGCTACCTCACCGGCCTCTCCGCAGGCCTGTCGGTCCGCCACTGCGCCGAGCTCGGCTCGATGCTCGCGACGTACGTCATCGAGACCGTCGGCACCCTGTCTCTTATACACATCTGACGCTGCCGACGACGGA
>NZ_JBNDHY010000018.1:0-43717 GCF_056755315.1 Monashia sp. HAY1-2A | reverse complement strand
CCTCAAGGCCGCCACCCGCGGCGAGGGCGACACCGGTTCGGTCACACCCGGCACGGTGCTGCTGCGTCGCGAGACCTACGACCACAGCTACCCGCACTGCTGGCGCTGCCGCCAGCCGCTCATCTACATGGCGGTGTCCTCGTGGTTCGTCGAGGTCACGAAGATCAAGGAGCGCATGCTCGAGCTCAACCAGCAGATCGAGTGGACGCCCGCACACATCAAGGACGGCCAGTTCGGCAAGTGGCTGGCCAACGCCCGCGACTGGTCGATCTCACGAAACCGTTTCTGGGGCAGCCCGATCCCGGTGTGGAAGTCGGACAACCCGGAGTACCCCCGCGTCGACGTCTACGGGTCCTTCGAGGAGCTCGAGCGCGACTTCGGCGTCACGGTCACCGACCTGCACCGCCCGTTCATCGACTCGCTGACGCGTCCCAACCCCGACGACCCGACCGGGACGTCGACGATGCGCCGCGTCGAGGAGGTCTTCGACGTCTGGTTCGACTCCGGGTCGATGAGCTTCGCGCAGGTGCACTACCCGTTCGAGAACGCGGAGTGGTTCGAGCACCACTTCCCCGGCGACTTCATCGTCGAGTACATCGGGCAGACGCGCGGCTGGTTCTACACGCTGCACATCCTCGCGACGGCTCTCTTCGACCGGCCCGCGTTCAAGTCGTGCGTCAGCCACGGGATCGTCCTCGGCTCCGACGGGCAGAAGATGAGCAAGTCGCTGCGCAACTACCCGGACGTCACGGAGGTCTTCGACCGCGACGGTGCCGACGCGATGCGCTGGTTCCTCATGAGCAGCCCGATCCTGCGCGGCGGCAACCTCGTCGTCACCGAGCAGGGGATCCGCGACGGCGTCCGGCAGGTGATGATCCCGCTGTGGAACGCCTGGTCGTTCTTCGCGCTCTACGCCAACACGGCACGCGGCGGCGAGGGATACGAGGCGAGGTGGTCGACGGGCTCGACCGACGCGCTCGACCGCTACCTGCTCGCCAAGCTGCGCGAGTTCGTCGGCGACATGACCGAGCAGCTGGACGCGTACGAGATCGCGGCGGCCTGCGACACCATGCGCGGCTTCCTCGACGTCCTGACCAACTGGTACATCCGGCGCTCGCGCGACCGGTTCTGGGGCGGCGAGACCGAGGAGTCCCTCGCGGCCTTCGACACGCTCTACACGGCCCTGGAGACGGTGACGCGCGCCATCGCGCCGCTGCTGCCCCTGGTCACCGAGGAGATCTGGCGTGGCCTCACGGGCGGCCGGTCGGTG
The DNA here is from genome assembly GCF_056755315.1 of Monashia sp. HAY1-2A. Classification (NCBI taxonomy): domain Bacteria; kingdom Bacillati; phylum Actinomycetota; class Actinomycetes; order Micrococcales; family Intrasporangiaceae; genus Intrasporangium; species Monashia sp. HAY1-2A. The sequence continues at coordinate 42,447 of NZ_JBNDHY010000018.1, read as the reverse complement.
CACCTGACCGACTACCCGCTCGTCGACGACCTGCCGGCCGACCACGACCTCGTCCTCGCCATGGACCGGGCCCGGGAGGTCTGCTCGGTCGGGTCGAGCCTGCGCAAGGCACGCCAGCTGCGGGCACGCCTGCCGCTCGGCGGCCTCACCGTCGTCGTGCCCGAGCCGGGGGCGCTCGAACCGTTCCGCTCCATCGTGCAGGACGAGCTCAACGTCAAGGAGCTGGTGCTCGTGGACCTGGCCACCGCGAGCGAGGCCGACTTCGGCGTGACCCAGCGGCTCACGGTCAACGCGCGTGCCGCCGGCCCGCGCCTCGGCAAGGACGTCCAGGCGGCCATCCGGGGCAGCAAGTCCGGTGACTGGTCGGTCTCGCCCGACGGCGTCGTGACGTCCGGTGGCCTCGCGCTCGTCGAGGGGGAGTACGCCCTCGAGACCGTGGTGTCCGGTGACGGCGCCGACAGCGCGGCGACGGCGATGCTGCCCGGCGGCGGGTTCGTCGTGCTCGACACCGCGGTGACGCCGGCCCTCGCCACCGAGGGCGTGGCCCGCGACCTCGTCCGCGCCGTGCAGCAGGCGCGGCGCGACGCCGGGCTGCACGTCAGCGACCGCATCAGCCTGACGATCCAGGGCTCGCCCGAGGTGTTCGAGGCGACCGTCGACCACCGTGACCTCATCGTCGGCGAGACCCTCGCCGTTCAGTTCGCGTCGGCGGGCCCGGAGCACGCCCTGCCCGACGGGGTGGGCACGCGGGTCGTGGTCGGCGACGACCACACCGCGACGATCGTCGTGGAGAAGCGATGATCGCGGCTGGCACGGGCACGCACGGTGGTCGCGGCGAGGGCCTCGGCCAGGGCCGCCAGGGTAGCCAGGGCCGCGTGGACGTGGAGGGCATGCCGGACGTGGAGGGCATCGTGGTGCGCCCGGCGGTCGGCGACGACCTGTCCGGCGTGCTGTCGGTCGGGCACCGCACGTGGCTCGCGACCTACGAGCCGCTCGTCGGCCCGGAGTACGTCGCCATGGGCCTGGCCAAGTGGTGGACGACCGACGTCGTCGCGGCCTCGATCCGCAAGGGCCGCACCATCGTCGCCTTGGAGGGCGACGACGTCGTCGGCGTGGCCACCTTCGGCCCACAGGACGACGACTTCGTCCTGTGGAAGCTCTACGTGCTCCCCGACCACCACGGGCGCGGCATCGGCTCGCGGCTGCTCGACGCCGTCGTCGAGCGGGCCGTCGAGGGTGGCCACGATCGCATCGTCCTGTCGCACATCGAGGGCAACGAGGGCGCGGCGCGCTTCTACGCGCGTCACGGCTTCACCGAGACGCACCGGGAGGCCGGCGGGTCGGACATGCCGGTGAGCGTCTGGATGGCACGCCCGCTGCCGAGACCCGCAGCGACCACCGACGGCGCCGAGGTCGCCCACCTCACCGACGCGGAGGTCGACGGTCGCGACCTCGCCGTGGAGGACCCGTCCGGGACGGAGGACGCGTCGTGAGCGGCGGGCGGCCCGACGGCGCGGCCATCGAGGCCGCGCGCAACCTCGCGGAGATGAAGCGCGTCCGCGAGATCGAGGAGGAGATCCTCGCCCGTGCCCCCGAGAACGACATCGGTCCCTCGCTCGAGCGGATCCGTGCCGTCATGGAGCTGGCCGGCGACCCGCAGCGCGCCTACCCCTCGATCCACCTGACCGGCACCAACGGCAAGACGTCGACGAGCCGGATGATCGACGCCATCCTGCGCGAGACCGGTCTGTCGACCGGGCGGTTCACCTCGCCGCACCTGCACGACATCCGGGAGCGGATCACGCTGTCCGGCAAACCGATCCCGCGCGACAAGTTCATCGCGGCCTACGACGACGTAGCGCCTCTCGTCGAGATCGTCGACGCGCGCTCCCTCGCCGACGGCGGGCGCCGGATGAACTTCTTCGAGGTGCTGGTCGCCGTCGCGTACGCCGCGTTCGCCGACGCGCCGGTCGACGTCGCCGTCATCGAGGTGGGGCTGGGCGGGTCCTGGGACGCCACGAACGTCGTCGACGGCCAGGTCGCCGTGGTGACACCGGTCGACCTCGACCACACCCACATCCTCGGCGATGACGTCGTCGCCATCGCGGAGGAGAAGAGCGGCATCATCAAGGCCGACTCGTTCACGGTGTCCGGGGTCCAGGACGAGGACGTGGCGCGCGTCCTCCTCGACCGCGTCGAGGAGGTCGGTGGTTCAGGGATCGTGTTCGAGGGCAACGACTTCGGCGTGCTCGAACGTGAGGTCGCCGTCGGCGGGCAGCAGGTGTCGCTGCGCGGCCTCGCCGGTGACCACCCCGACCTGTTCCTGCCGCTGTACGGCGCGCACCAGGCGAGCAACCTCGCCACCGCCGTCGCGGCGGTCGAGGCGTTCCTCGGCGGCGGGACGCAGCCCCTCGACACCGACGTGCTGCGAACCGCCTGCGCGTCGATGACCTCGCCCGGTCGTCTCGAGGTGGTCCGTCGCTCGCCGACCGTCCTCGTCGACGCCGCGCACAACCCGCACGGCGCGCGCTCCCTGGTCGCAGCGCTGCAGGAGTCCTTCACCTTCACCCGTCTCGTCGGGCTCGTCGGCATCGTCGCCGACAAGGACGCCGTCGGCCTGCTGGAGGTGCTGGAGCCGGCGCTCGACCATGTCGTCGTGTCGCGCAGCACGTCACCGCGCGCCCTCGACCCCGAGCGGCTCGGCGAGCTGGCGCGCGAGCTCTTCGGCGACTCGCGGGTCACGGTGGTCCCGTCGCTGCCCGACGCCCTCGAGCAGGCCGTGACCCTCGCGGAGCAGGAGGGCATGGGCGGCGGAGTCGTTGCCACCGGCTCGGTCATCACGGCCGGCGAGGTGAGGATGCTGCTCGGTCACACCGACGTCTGACGGTGCGACCCTCCACCTAGGCTGGGCGCATGCACCCCCTCTTCAAGCTCGTGGTCGTCGTCGCCCTCGTCGTGGTCGTCGTCGTGCTGTGGGGGCGTGTCGTCGGACGCCGCGACCCGGACCGCCAGGTGGTCGGCCTCACCGACGAGGTGCGGGCCACCGTCAGCCGCCAGATCAGCGCGGGACACCGGGTCAACGCCATCAAGGTCTACCGGGAGGCGACGGGGGCACCGCTCACGGACGCCAGGCGAGCCATCGACCAGTGGTTCGTCCCCGGACGGGGCCCGGGGGTGCGCGATGCCGCGGCCTCCTTCACCGACGGCCGTCTGACCGACGAGGCGCGCGCCCGCATCAGCGAGCTCGTCCGCTCCGGCCGCCGGGAGGACGCCATGAGCCTCTACGCGGAGGCCACCGGCGCGAGCGGCGCCGAGGCCCGCGCCGTCATCCGCACGTGGGACACCGCCCAGGACTACTGAGCCGCTCCGTCCGCTCCCTCAGCGCCCGACTTCGACGACGACACCGACCACGACACCGACCACGACACCGACCACGAGACCGACCACGACACCGACCACGACACCGACGATCACCGACACAGGACGACACCCATGAACGCCCTCCGCCTGCACGGCACCACCCGAAAGTTCACGTGGCGCATGCTCGCCACCGTCCTGGGCGGCCAGTCGCTGTGCATCCTGCTCGGCGCGCTCGTGGCCCGCGGCGTGACGTCGGCCGCGGACGAGCCGGGACGAGGCACGGCCTACCTCGTCGTCGGGTTCGGCCTCGCGGCGCTGTGCGTGCTGGCTGCCGGCTCGATGCGTCGACCGTACGGCCTGACGCTCGGCTGGGCGGTTCAGGTGCTGACCCTGGCCAGCGCGGTCGTCGTGCCGATGATGCTCGTCGTCGGGCTCTTCTTCCTCGCCCTGTGGGTCACCTGCCTCGTCAAGGGCGCCTCGATCGACGCGGAGATGGCCCGCCGCGAGCGGGAGGCCGCGACGGGCGCGGCCGACCCGGCCGATAGGGTGGACGGGTGACCTCGGAACGTTCTCTCGTCCTCGTCAAGCCCGACGGCTTCCGCCGTGGCCTCACCGGTGAGGTGCTGCGCCGCATCGAGGCCAAGGGGTACTGCCTCGCCGGGCTCGCCGTACTCACCCCAACGCGCGAGCAGCTGGCCGCCCACTACGCCGAGCACGAGGGCAAGCCGTTCTACGAGCCGCTCGTCGAGTTCATGAGCTCCGGACCGGTCGCCGCCGTCGTCATCGAGGGCCAGGACTGCATCAAGGGCTTCCGTGCCCTCGCCGGTGCCACCAACCCCACCGAGGCGCTCCCCGGCACCATCCGTGGCGACCTCGGCCGCGACTGGGGCACGAAGGTCCAGCAGAACATCGTGCACGGCTCCGACTCTCCGGAGTCGGCCGCGCGCGAGGTCGCCATCTGGTTCCCCGGGCTCTGACCCTCGGCGGGCTCCCCGGAGCCCCACAGGTCCCTCTGGCCCCGCAGGTCACGCATCCGGCGACACTCGCCGGATGGGCTCGGTCCTGCCGCCGGGGCGAGACACAATCCCGGCCATGAGCACCTGGCCGCCCCTGGGACGCGACCTCGCGGTCGACCTCGGGACGGCGAACACGCTGATCCACGTCCGCGGACGGGGCGTCGTCCTCGAGGAGCCGTCCGTCGTGGCGGTCGAGACCGGCACCGGACGCCTGGTCGCGGCCGGCGCCCGCGCCAAGGAGATGCTGGGTCGCGCCCCGGGCAGCATCCGCGCCGTCCGCCCCCTGCGCGACGGCGTCGTGTCCGACGCCGACGAGACCGAGCGCATGCTGCGCTGGTTCATCGACCGGGTGCGCACGTCCCGTCTCGTCCGGCCGCGGATGGTCCTCTGCGTGCCGAGCGAGGTGACCGGCGTCGAGCGGCGGGCCCTCGAGGACGCCGCGACGCGCTGCGGTGCCCGCCGGGTCTACATGGTCGAGGAGCCGATGGCCGCCGCCATCGGTGCCGGGCTCCCGGTCCACGAGACGGCGGCCAGCATGGTGGTCGACATCGGCGGCGGCACGACGGACGTCGCGGTCATCAGCCTCGGCGGCATCGTCACGTCGACGTCGCTGCGTGTCGCCGGCGACGAGGTCGACGAGGCGCTCGTCAGCCACGTCAAGAGCGAGTACTCCCTCCTGCTCGGTGAGCGCAGCGCGGAGGACCTCAAGGTCGCCGTCGGGTCGGTGTTCCCGCTGCGCGAGGAGCTGACCACCCGCCTGCGCGGGCGCGACCTCGTCACCGGCCTGCCCAGGACCGTCCAGGTCGGCTCGGCCGAGGTGCGCCGCGCCATCGAGGGACCGGTGCTGCAGATCATCGAGGTGGTGCGGGCCACGCTCGACGTCTGCCCGCCCGAGCTCGCCGGCGACATCGTCGACCGCGGCATCACGCTGACCGGCGGCGGAGCCCTGCTGCGCGGGCTCGACGAGCGGATGCGGCACGAGCTCGGCGTGCCGGTGCACGTCGCGGACGACCCCCTGCGAGCGGTGGCGAGGGGCGCCGGCCGGTGCGTCGACGACTTCCCCAGCCTCGAGCGCGTCCTCGTCGGCGACCCGCGTGCCCGGCCGTGACGACGAGCACCCGAGCATGACCGGCACGGCTCGCCGCCGGCTCCTCGCGGCTCTCGTGACCCTGACGCTCGTGCTGCTCGTCGCCGACCTGGCCGGCTCCGCGGCGACCGCCGCGGTGCGCCGGGCCTCCGGTGCCGTGCTCGGGCCGGTGCAGCGCCTCCTCGCGGGCCCGTCGCGGAGTGACCGAGACCGCCTCGAGGAGGAGAACACCCGGCTGCGCGCCGTCGTCGCCGACCAGCAGCACTCCCTCGACGAGCTCGGCCGGCTCCGTTCGCTCCTCGGGACGGAGACGCTTGCAGGTCACGCCTTCGTGCCCGCGCGCGTGGTCGGCACGGCTCTCGGCCCGCTCGGCGGCCGGCGCGTCACCATCGACGTCGGGTCGCGTGACGGCGTCGAGACCGACTCCACGGTCGTGGCCGCCGAAGGCCTCGTCGGGCGTGTGGTGTCGGTGTCGCCCTGGACCAGCGACGTGCAGGTGCTCGGGTCCACGGGATCGGTCGTCGGCGTGCGAGTCGGTCCGGCCGGCATGCTCGCGACGGTGGCGGCGCCGGGGACCGCCGACCGCGAGGCACGCCCCCGTGGGTCACTGACCCTGTCGCTGGTCCGGCCGGGGACCGCCGTCGTCGGCGACGTCGTGCGAACAATGGGCAGCATCGACCAACGCCCTTATGCCGCAGGCGTGCTCGTCGGTACGGTCACCGACGTCGACCCATCGAGCGGGGGCCTGAGCGTGACGGCGACGGTCCGGCCCGCCGTCGACCTCGACGCCGTCGACATCGTCGCCGTGCTCGTCCCCGGACCGCGCACCGCTCCGCGCGCCACGCAGCAACCGGGCGCGAGGCCGGGGCTCGTCGGGGTGGCGTCGGCGGCACGAACGCAGCCGTCCGCGACGGCAGCGGCGCCGTGAGGCCGACGCTGCTCGGGGTGCTCCGGGCGGGGTACGTGGCCGTCGCGGCCCTCGTCGCGGCGACCGTGCTGCCCGGCCTGGGGGTGCCCGGGGCCTGGGTGCCCGACCTCGTCCTCATCGGGGTCGCCACGACGGCCGTCCTGCGGGGTCCGGTGCACGGCGCCCTCGTCGGCCTCGCGGCCGGGTGGGCGGTGCAGCTCGTCCCGCCGGTCAGCACGCCGCTCGGCCTGGTGCCGCTCGTCACCGCGGTCGGGGGCCTCGTCGCAGGCCTCTTCTCCAGCCCGGCCTCCCGCTCGGGCCTGCGGCCGCTCGCGGCACTCGCGGCGTCGGCAGCCGTCGTCGGCCTGGTCCGCGCGGTCATGGCGCTCGTGGCCGAGCGCGGCGTCGACGTCCCGGGCAGCGCTGCCCGCCTGGCCTCGACCGTGGCCGTCGGGCTCGTCGCCGTGCCCGTCCTCATCGCCCTCGACCGCGCACTGGTGCGCCGGAGACTCGGGTGAGGGGGCGGCCGCACCGTGCGCGGCGCCTCCGGGCCCGCCCGCGGACCGGGGTCGTCGGTGTCGTCGTCGTGCTCGTCGTCGTCCTCTTCGGCCTGCTCGTCGGGCGCCTCGGCGAGCTGCAGCTCGTCGAGGGGCCCCAGCTGGCGCGGGCGGCCACCACGGCCCACACCCGGACCGTCACCGAGCACGCCCTGCGCGGCCGCATCCTCGACCGCACCGGCGCGCCCCTGGCGTCCACCACCTTCACGACCACGGTGACGATCGAGCGGGCCAGCCTCGCCCGCGCCGGGGACGGCGGCAGGAGGCTCGTGGCGTCCGTGGCCGCCGGGCTCGGCCTGCCCTTCGACCGCCTCTGGGGCAAGACGATGCTCTGCGGCACGGCGGGTGCGCCGCGCGCGCCGGCCTGCTTCAACGGCTCCCCGTACGTGCCCGTCCCGGTGGCCGGCGGCGTCGACGAGCGCCGCGCGCTCACCCTGCTCGAGCAGCCCGAGCGGTACCCGGGTGTCGGTGTGCGTGCCGAGCCGGCTCGAGGCTACCCGCACCCGGATGGCGCACTCGCGCCGCACCTGCTCGGCTGGGTCGCCAGGGCCGACGCGTCCGAGGTCGCCTCCAGCGGCGGCACGGTCGACGCCGAGGACGTCGTCGGCCGCTCGGGACTCGAGCAGCAGTACGACGCCGTGCTGCGCGGCGCGAACGGCTCGACGGTCGTCGCCGTCGACCCGCGCGGGATCGTCACGGGCATCGTCTCGCGGACCCCGCCGGTGCCGGGGCGTGACGTCGTCACCCACGTCGACGCCCGCCTCCAGGCGCGGGTCGAGGCCGCGCTCGCGCGGGTCGTCGGGCGGGCCCGGGCGCAGAGGCTGCCGGCCGACGCCGGCGCCGCCGTCGTCCTCGACGCCACGAACGGTGCCGTGGTGGCGGCCGCGAGCCACCCGACCTACGATCCCGGGCTCTTCACCGGTGGCATCACCGCGCGCGAGCTGGCGGGGCTGACGAGCGAGGCCGCCGGCGTCCCGCTGTCGTCGCGGCTCACGGCGCAGACGTTCCCGCCCGCGTCGACCTTCAAGGTCATCTCGGTCGCGGCCGCCGTCCAGTCCGGTGCCCGGCTCGACGGCACCTACGACTGCTCCCCGGCCCTCGACGTCGACGGCCACGTGTTCCACAACTTCGAGTCCCGGGGCTACGGGCCCATCGACCTGCACCGGACGCTCGTCGTCTCCTGCGACACGGTCTTCTACCGCCTGGCGTACGAGGCGTGGCGCGCGCAGGGCGGTCTCACCGCGCCGGTCACCGCGCCTGACCCGTTCGTGTCCATGGCCCGGGCGTTCGGCCTCGGCCGGCGCACCGGCGTCGACCTGCCGGGGGAGTCCGCCGGACGCGTCGCCGACCGGCAGTGGAAGGAGGCGACGTGGGCCGCCACGCGCGAGACCACCTGTCGTCGGGCCGGCACCGGCTACCCCGAGGTCGCCCGCACCGACCGGGCCCGGGCTGCTTACCTGACCCGCCTGGCGCGGGAGAACTGCGCGAGCGGCTACGAGTACCGAGCCGGCGACGCCGTCAACTTCTCCATCGGACAAGGGGACACGGCCGTGACCCCGCTCCAGATGGCGACCGTCTACGCCGCGCTCGCCAACGGCGGCACACTGTGGCAGCCCCAGGTCGCGGCCGGCTACCGAGCGGCCGACGGGACCACGACGCCCATCGCGCCCCGACGGGTCGGCACCGTGCCGCTGCGCCGCGACGTCGGGGCGTACGTCCGGGCCGCCCTCGGCGACGTGACGCGCCCGGGCGGGTCGGCCGGGACCGCGTTCGCCGGCTTCCCGCAGGACCGGTACCCCGTCGCGGGCAAGACCGGCACCGGCGAGGTGTTCGGCAAGAAGGCCACAGCGTGGTTCGTCGGGTACGGCCCCACGACCCGGCCCAGGTACGTCGTCGCCGTCGTCGTGAGCCAGGGCGGTTCGGGGTCGCGGGTCGCGGCCCCCGCCGTGCGTGAGATCTTCGATGCCATCCTTGCCCTGAGGATGTGACCGACCCGGACCCGAGAGGCCGACGTGGACGACTACCTGCGGACCGACGCGCCCGTCGTCGAGGCCCTCGACCGGGCCTGGCGTCGCAGCCGGCTCACGGTGCGGACCCGCTTGTCCCGCTTGCGGTCCCGGGCGTTCCTCCTCCTGCAGAGCTCGGTGGCCGCAGGCGTCGCGTGGCTCGTCGCGCACGACCTGGTCGGGCACGCGACGCCGTTCTTCGCCCCGATCGTGGCCATCGTCTGCCTCGGGATGTCGTACGGGCAGCGGGTCCGACGCGTGCTCGAGGTCGCAGTGGGGGTGGCGGTCGGTGTCTTCACGGCCGACGTGTTCGTGCACGTCGCCGGCAGCGGTCCGTGGCAGATCACCGTCGTCGTGCTGTTCTCGATGGCCTTCGCCGTCCTGCTCGACGGCGGTCCGCTGCTCGTGACGCAGGCAGCGGTGCAGAGCGTCGTCATCGTCGCCCTCGCCGCGAGCCCGGGCCAGGCGCTGTCACGCTGGACCGACGCGCTCATCGGTGGTGCGGTGGCTCTCGTCGCCGCGGTCGTCGTGCCGCAGGCGCCGTTGCGCCGGCCCCGCGTGGCGGCCTCCGAGGCCGTCGCCAAGATCAGCGAGCTGTTGCGGCAGGCGGCCACCCTGGCCGCCGGGGGTGACGTCGACGCGGCGGCCTCGGTGCTCGCGTCGGCGCGCGGCACCGAGTCGCTGCTGCGCGAGCTGCGCCAGGCCGCCGACGAGGGCCTTGCCGTCATCACGAGCTCACCGCTGTCGCGGCGCCGGCACGCCCCGCGCGTCCGGTCCATGGCCGAGCTCGTCGAGCCCCTCGACATCGCCATGCGCAGCACCCGCGTGCTCGTTCGTCGGGTGACGATCTCGGTGGCACGGGGCGAGAACCTGCCCGACAGCTACCGCGCGCTGCTCGGCCGCCTCGCCGACGCCAACGACGTCATGGCCCGGGCGCTGTCCGAGAACGCGGCCGCATCCGTCGGTCTGCGCGGCCTGCTCGAGGTCGCCGCGGCCACGGGGGAGCTGCCGCGAACGTCGAGCCTCGCGTCCGAGACCGTCCTGGCCCAGCTGCGCTCGCTCGTCGTGGACCTGCTCCAGGTGGCCGGGCTCGGCGAGGAGGACGCCCATGCCGCGATCCCTCCCGAGCGCGACCGCGACTGAGCCCGGCGACACCCGACTCGACCACGCCGCCACGAGCTCGGCGGGTCGGCGGCAAGAGCGGGAACCCAGCGGGAGGGCCGGGTCGCCCGGACCCGGCCCTCCCCTGCTCGACGCGTCGAGGCCGTCAGCGGGACTGCGCGGCCTGCTCCGGCGTCGCCGGCAGCTTCTCGACGCGCGGGTCGCCGGCGTCGGCGAAGTAGTCCGCCGGGATCGTCTGGTCGATCCCCTCGGGCGCCTTCGCGGCTCGGAACACCAGGGTGAGCACGGCGGCGACGATGACGTTGAGGACGAACGCCGTCAGCGCGATGTACCCCAGCTGGCCGATGACCGGGATCTGCGCGACCGAGCCGGCGAAGGGCGCACCGGTCGCCTTGTTCGTCACGTTGTACGCCGCGAGCGTGCCGTACACCATGCCCACCGCCCAGCCGACGAGCAGCGCCCACCGGTGGAACCAGCGCGTGTAGAGGTAGAAGACGAGCGCCGGGAAGGTCTGCAGGATCCAGATGCCGCCGAGGAGCTGGAAGTTGATCGCGTTGCTCTTGTCGAGGAAGAGGACGAACAGCAGGGCGAACGCCTTGACGACGAGCGAGGTGATCTTGCTGACCTTGGCCTCCTGCTCGATCGTCGCGTTCGGCCGCAGCCAGGCCCGGTAGACGTTGCGCGTGAAGGTGTTCGCGGCGGCGATCGACATGATCGCGGCAGGAACGAGCGCACCGATCGCGATGGCGGCGAAAGCGACGCCGGCGAACCACGACGGGAACATGTCCTCGAACAGCTGGGGGATCACCAGCTGTCCGTTGACCTTCCCGTCGAGCCCGACCGGCTTGGTGCCGGCGGCGATCGCGACCCAGCCGAGGAGCGCGAGGAGGCCGAGCAGGAACGAGTACGCCGGCAGGATCGAGGCGTTCTTGCGAATGGTGGTGCGGCTCTTGGCCGACAGGCTGGCCGTCACCGAGTGCGGGTACATGAACAGCGCGAGCGCCGACCCGAGGGCGAGCGTCGCGTAGGCCCAGTAGGCCTTCGGCCCGGGGATGAAGACGTTCGGGCTGCCGGTGGCGGCGTTCGTCGTCGTCGTCATCTTCTGCTTGGCCGCGTCGAAGATGTGGCCCCAGCCGCCCACCTTCGAGGGCAGGTAGATGACCGCGACGATGATGACGAGGTAGATGAGGATGTCCTTGACGAACGCGATGATCGCCGGCGCGCGCAGGCCCGAGGTGTACGTGTACAGCGCGAGCACGAGGAACGCGATGAAGATCGGCGCGTCCTTGGCGAGGATGTTGCCGCCGCCACCGACGCCCGCCACCTCGAGGACGGCCTGGATGCCGACGAGCTGCAGGGCGATGTACGGCATCGTCGCGAGGAAGCCGGTGACCGCCACGGCGAGCGACAGGACGCGCGAACCCGAACGGCCCTGGACGAAGTCGGCCGGCGTGACGTAGCCGTGCCGGTGCGACACGGACCAGAGGCGGGACATGAAGACGAAGATGATCGGGTACAGCACGATCGTGTAGGGCACGGCGAAGAAGCCGTTGACGGCGCCGAAGGCCCACATGGCCGCGGGAACCGCGACGAACGTGTACGCCGTGTAGAGGTCGCCTCCGAGCAGGAACCACGTGATCCACGTGCCGAAGGTCCGGCCGCCGAGGCCCCACTCCTCGAGGCTCTCCATGCTCGCCGGACGCCGCCAGCGCGCCGCCCAGAAGCCGGCCGCCGCGACGACGACGAAGAAGAAGACGAGGACGGCGAGGGCGATGCCGTTGACTCCCTGGTTCATCGGAGCCCACCACCCGTCGTCGTGTCGTCGTCGAGGTACTCGTCACCCTCGGGGTTCATCGGCCGGTGCGGCCGGGCCTTGAGGACGAGGCGGTGGGCGGTGTACGTCAGCGCCGAGGTGATGACCACCCAGACGAACTGGTACCAGATGAAGAACGGGAAGCCGGCGACGCGCGGCTCGTCCTTGGCGTACGTGCCGACGAGCGTCAGCGCGACGAGCGGGATCGCGAGCAGAACTCCGGCGACGGCCAGCAGGCCCTTGTTCGCCGGCGGAGCCGAGTGGCGGTGCGGAGTGGAACTCACGACGGTGACCTCCGTTGGTCGGGGCCGGACCGGTCCGGCCGTGCGTCAGGAACGTACTCCCAGCGTGCCCCGGAATGGGGTCCCTGACACCGTTGAATGCCGAACTGTTGGCGAACGACACCCGGTTCGTGACCTCGCGGTCGGCGTCGGCGGAACCGCGGTCGGGGCCAAGGTGCCTCCCGGATAGGGTGACCCCCATGGCTGATTTCGATGTCGTTGTGCTCGGTGCCGGTCCCGGTGGCTACGTCGCGGCGATCCGCGCGGCGCAGCTGGGCAAGAAGGTCGCCGTCGTGGAGAAGCAGTACTGGGGTGGGGTGTGCCTCAACGTCGGCTGCATCCCGAGCAAGGCGCTGCTGCGCAACGCGGAGATCGCGCACATCATCACGCACGAGAAGAAGACCTTCGGCATCGAGGGCGAGGCCACGATGTCCTACGGGCCCACGCACTCGCGCAGCCGCTCGGTGGCCGACGCCAGCGCCAAGGGCGTGCACTATCTCATGAAGAAGAACAAGATCGAGGAGATCGACGGCTGGGGCACGATCACGTCGGCGACCTCGATGGACGTCGCGCTCAACGACGGCTCGTCGCGCTCGGTCACCTTCGACAACCTCATCATCGCCACCGGCGCCCAGGTCCGGATGCTGCCCGGCATGCAGGTCAGCGACAACGTCGTCACCTACGAGGAGCAGATCCTCGACGCGGACCTGCCGGGCTCGATCGTCATCGGCGGCTCGGGCGCCATCGGCGTCGAGTTCGCCTACGTCATGAAGAACTTCGGCGTCGACGTCACCATCGTCGAGTTCCTCGACCGCATGGTGCCGACCGAGGACCCCGACGTGTCCAAGGAGCTGCTGCGCCAGTACAAGAAGCTCGGCGTCACGGTGCTGCTCTCGACCGCCGTCAAGAACGTCGAGGACACCGGCTCGGGCGTGCGCGTCACGGTGGCCCCGGCCGCCGGGGGAGACGAGACCGTCCTCGAGGCCGACAAGTTCCTCGCCGCCTTCGGCTTCGCCCCGCGCACCGAGGGCTACGGCCTGGAGTCCCTCGGTCTGCAGATGACCGAGCGCGGCGCCGTCGCGATCGACGGCCGCGGGCGCACCAGCGTGCCCAACGTCTTCGCCATCGGTGACGTCACCGCCAAGCTCATGCTGGCGCACACCGCCGAGGCCATGGGCGTCGTCGCCGCCGAGACCATCGCGGACGCCGAGACGATGGAGCTGAACTTCGACATGATCCCGCGGGCGACCTTCTGCCAGCCGCAGATCGCCTCCTTCGGATACACCGAGGCCCAGGCCAAGGAGAAGGGCTACGACGTCAAGACGGCCAGCTTCCCCTTCTCGGCCAACGGCAAGGCACGCGGCATGGCCGAGGGCGTCGGCTTCGTCAAGATCGTCGCCGACGCCGAGCACAACGAGCTGCTCGGTGCCCACATGATCGGCCCCGAGGTCACGGAGCTGCTCCCGGCCCTGACGCTGGCCCAGCAGTGGGACCTCACGGCCGACGAGGTGGCCCGCAACGTCTTCGCCCACCCGACCCTGAGCGAGGCCATGAAGGAGGCCATCGAGGGCATCGCGGGGCACATGATCAACCTCTGAGGCCTCGACCTCCGAGGCGTCCCGTCACGGGACGCGTCCGACGCGCGAAGGGCGCCCCACGGCGTGAGCCATGGGGCGCCCTTCGACGTCTGCTGCGACCGATCAGTACCAGTGCTTGCGTCCGCCGATAGCGCGTCCGGTGGCGCCGAGCACGAACAGGACCGCGCCGACGACGAGCAGGATGATGCCGATCGTCGTGAGGATGCTGATCTTGGCGAGCAGCCCGACGATCAGCAGGATCAGTCCGAGAATGATCATGGTGTCGCTTCGCTCCTTACGAGAGGTTTCCCCGAGACGACCATGTCGTACCCGGCACGGTCACAGGAGGAACGCAGGCACTGGTCACGAATCGGTCAAGCGGGCCCCCGCCGGCGCCGATTAGTGCGCGGTGGCCTGCGCTGTTAGTCTTTGAGACGCCGTGTTCCGGCCGCGGAACGAGAGAGCCCAGGTGGACATGCCCTGGCGCACCGCGCAACGAGTGAAGAAGGAGTCGGTCATCCATGCCCCTGGACGCTGACGTCAAGAAGAAGATCATGGCCGAGTACGCCACCAAGGAGGGCGACACCGGCTCCCCCGAGGTGCAGGTCGCGCTGCTCACCCAGCGCATCAAGGACCTCACCGAGCACGCCCGCGCGCACAAGCACGACCACCACAGCCGTCGTGGTCTGCTCCTGCTCGTGGGCCAGCGCAAGCGGATGCTGCGCTACCTCGAGACCACCGACATCGAGCGCTACCGTTCGCTGATCAAGCGACTCGGCCTGCGTCGATGACGATGTGACGAAAGGCGGTCCCCGCGCGTGCGCGGTGACCGCCTTTCGTCGTAGGTGCGGCCGGGTCGGGCTCCGACGCCGAGCGCACCCGCGGGCCACCCGGCTCGTGGCAGTACACAGAAGACAAACCGGGCACACAACGACGATGTGCACCGGCTACATGAGAAAAAGAAAGCGAGGGCCCACATGGAGGGTCCAGACATCACCTTCGCCGAGGCCGTCATCGACAACGGCAGCTTCGGCACCCGCACCGTCCGGTTCGAGACCGGGCGCCTGGCCAAGCAGGCCGGTGGAGCCGTCGTCGCCTACCTGGACGACGACACGATGCTCCTGTCGACGACCTCGGCCGGCAAGCAGCCGAAGGACCAGTTCGACTTCTTCCCGCTGACGGTCGACGTCGAAGAGCGGATGTACGCCATCGGCAAGATCCCCGGCAGCTTCTTCCGCCGCGAGGGTCGCCCCTCGACCGAGGCGATCCTCACCTGCCGCCTCATCGACCGGCCGCTGCGCCCGACCTTCAAGAAGGGGCTGCGCAACGAGGTCCAGGTCATCATCTCGGTGTTCTCGCTGAACCCCGACCACCAGTACGACGTGCTCGCCATCAACGCCGCGAGCGCCTCGACGCAGATCTCCGGCCTGCCGTTCTCCGGCCCCATCGGTGGCGTGCGGGTCTCGCTCATCGACGGCCAGTGGGTCGCCTTCCCGAACTTCTCCGACATCGAGCGCTCGACCTTCGACATGGTCGTCGCCGGTCGCGTGGTGCCGGGTTCGAATGGTGACGACGTCGCGATCATGATGGTCGAGGCCGAGGCCACCGAGTCGACGTGGGACCTCGTCCGCAACGAGGGCAAGCAGGCTCCGACCGAGGAGGTCGTGGCCGAGGGCCTCGAGGCCTCCAAGAAGTTCATCAAGCAGCTGTGCGAGGCCCAGGCCGAGCTCGCCTCCAAGGCCGCCAAGCCGGTCGAGGAGTTCCCCGTCTTCCTCGACTACGAGGACGACGCCTACGCCGCCGTCGAGGCCGCCGTGTCGGCCGACACCGCCCAGGCGCTGACCATCGCCGGCAAGCAGGAGCGCGAGGAGCGCCTCGACGAGATCAAGGCCTCCGTCAAGGAGCAGCTCGCCGCCCAGTTCGAGGGCCGCGAGAAGGAGATCTCCGCCGCGTTCCGCTCGCTGCAGAAGCAGCTGGTGCGTCAGCGCATCCTGCGCGACGAGGTCCGCATCGACGGCCGGGGCCTGAAGGACATCCGCGCCCTCGGCGCCGAGGTCGAGGTCCTGCCGCGCGTGCACGGCTCGGCGATCTTCGAGCGTGGCGAGACCCAGATCATGGGGGTGACGACGCTGAACATGCTCAAGATGGAGCAGCAGCTCGACACGCTCTCGCCGGTGACGCGCAAGCGCTACATGCACAACTACAACTTCCCGCCCTACAGCACCGGTGAGACCGGTCGTGTCGGGTCGCCGAAGCGTCGCGAGATCGGTCACGGCGCGCTGGCCGAGCGGGCGCTCATGCCCGTCCTGCCGACGCGCGAGGAGTTCCCGTACGCGATCCGCCAGGTGTCCGAGGCCCTCGGCTCGAACGGCTCGACGTCGATGGGCTCGGTCTGCGCCTCGACGCTGTCGCTGCTCAACGCCGGTGTGCCGCTGCGCGCGCCGGTCGCCGGCATCGCGATGGGTCTCGTCTCCGACGAGGTCGACGGCGAGACGCGGTACGCCGCGCTCACCGACATCCTCGGCGCCGAGGACGCCTTCGGCGACATGGACTTCAAGGTCGCGGGCACCAAGGAGTTCGTGACGGCGATCCAGCTCGACACGAAGCTCGACGGCATCCCGGCGTCGGTCCTGGCCGGCGCGCTGACCCAGGCCCGCGACGCGCGACTGCACATCCTCGACGTCATGGCCGAGGCCATCGACGTGCCCGACGAGATGAGCCCCTACGCGCCGCGCATCATCACGGTGAAGGTCCCCGTCGACAAGATCGGTGAGGTCATCGGCCCGAAGGGCAAGATGATCAACCAGATCCAGGACGACACGGGCGCCGACATCTCGATCGAGGACGACGGCACGGTGTTCATCGGTGCGGTCGACGGCCCGTCGGCGGAGGCGGCTCGCGCGGCGATCAACGCCATCGCGAACCCGCAGATGCCCGAGGTCGGCGAGCGCTTCCTCGGCACCGTCGTCAAGACGACGACCTTCGGCGCGTTCGTCTCGCTGCTGCCCGGCAAGGACGGCCTGCTGCACATCTCCGAGGTGCGCAAGCTCGTCGGCGGCAAGCGGATCGACAGCGTCGACGACGTCGTCAAGGTCGGCCAGAAGGTCCAGGTCGAGCTCAAGGAGATCGACCCCCGCGGCAAGCTCTCGCTCGGCGCCGTCCTCCCCGAGGACGAGGCCAAGGGCGGGGCCGACGAGGCCAAGGAGGCCGCGGACGTGGCCCCGGCCGACGCCGAGACGGCCGAGGTCTGACCTCACCAGGCCCCGGTCCCGCACGGATCGCGAGCGGCCCGTCACCCCGACCGGGGTGGCGGGCCGCTCGCGTGTGCGGGGTCTGCCGGGTGTGCGGGGAGTGCCGGGTGCGCCGGCCCCGCCGTCAGCCCTCCACGTCGTCGGGACCCGCCGCGGGCTCGGCGCGGCGGTAGCGCCCGGCGAAGCGGGCGTCCTGCTCCCACCACAGGCCGGAGGCGCCGGCATCGGGCGCCGCCGGAGTGGCAGCGGTCGCGGGGGTCGCGACGGATGCGGGCGCGGAGCGTGTGGCGGGTCCGGCCGAGGTGTCGGGGGACAGGCCCGGCCGGTCACCGACGAGCCGGGCCGCCCCCGCGCCGGCTGCCTCGTCGGCGAGCCGGTCCGCCTCGCGGGCCTCGCGCTCGTCGGTCCGGACCCACTCCAGGAAGACCGCGGCGATGACGGGCAGCCCCACCGACTCTGCCACCGCGAGGAGCGCGCCGCCGCCGAGGTGCTGGTCGAGGAGCGGGTCCAGCCCGCTCACGGCGCGCGAGAAGCCGGGGTACCCCGGGGCGAGCAGCGTCGGGGCGGTCATGACGACGATGCCCGGGACGGCGTCGAGGAGGCCGTCGACGAACGCGAGGAAGGTCCGCACCGGAGCCGTCGCCCAGGCCGGCAGGAGGTCCTCGGCCAGCAGGGGTACGACGAACAGCAGCCCCGTCCCGAGCAGGACGAGGTCGAGGACGACCCCGACCGGCCGTGACGTCACCGACCGGAGGAACACCGGTGTCACGAAGACGACGAGCAGGGTCCCGGTGGCGAGCACGGTGCTGACGGCCGGGAAGGTCAGCGCCCGCGCGAGGCGTCCGTGCAGCAGCCGCAGGGCCACGTGGTCGCCGTCGGGGTGCAGCCGCCGCAGCAGGCCGACGGGGTCCCCGAGGGCCAGGCCCACCGGTGTCACGGTCGCGAGCACGCCGATCCGGAGGGCACCCAACCAGAAGACGTCGGCCCGGAGCACTGCGGGCGGCCCGCACGTGGCGTACGCGAGCGTGCCGACGCCGAGGCCGACGTAGAGGGCGACGCGCCACCCGGACGGACGCAGCCCGGCTCGGGCCGCGCGCCGCACGAGCAGCGCGTACGGCACGAGCGCCACCGCGACGAGGACGAGGCCCTCGGCGTCGGGCGTCCAGGCCGTCAGGAGGTCGGCGGGGGAGAAGGTGCTCATCGCATGTTCCCGGTGTGGCCCAGCGAGAACCGGCCGGGCTGCGGCCAGACGAGCAGGCCGTGCGGCCCCGCGCCGACGGGGATCCTGTGCAGCAGGCGCCCCGTCGCGGTGTCGATGACGTAGACCTCGGAGCGGTACCGGCCGCTCAGCCACAGCTGCGAGCCGTCGGCGCTGACGCCGCCCATGTCGGGCGTGGCGTGCGCCGGCAGCCGCCACGTCGTGGCGGGCCGGTCCGTCGTCGCGTCGAAGACCGTCACCGTCCCGGCGTCCCGGTTGGAGACGAAGACCCGAAATGCGTCGCGCGAGGGGTAGATGCCGTGCGCGCCGAGCCCCGTGTGGACGAAGTGGTCGAGCCGGAAGGTGCGCGCGTCGACGAACCACACGCCGTTGCGGAGCATGTCGGCGACCATGAACCACCGGCCGTCCGGCGTGAGCCGGACGTCCTGCGGCATCGCCGTCGCGCCCCTGAGCAGTCCCGCCCGGGGCCCCGCCATGCTCCCCGGGCCCGTCGCGGGGGTGGCGCCCGGGGTGCGCACGTGGTTGAGGTCGATGACCTTCAGCACCCGGGTGGCCGCGGCGTCGACGACGAGCAGGCGGCCGCTGAACTCGCAGCTGGCCACGAACGCCCGCAGGTCGGCCGTGAAGTCCGCGTGGTTGACCCCGGCGCACGCCGGCACCGGGAGCGACCGGACGAGGCGCATCGTGCGGGCGTCGCGCACGTCGACGGCGTGGAACCGCGAGGCGAGGACGAGCGCGTACCGGCCGTCCGGGGTGAAGTAGAGGTTGTACGGGTCGCGCACCCCGACCGGGTGGCCCACGACACCCGTCCGCGGGTCGATCGGCGTCAGGGCGTTGCCCCGGTCGGAGTTGACCCACAGTCGGGTGAGGTCCCACGACGGCACGACGTGCTCCGGCGAGGCGGGGACACGCCGCGTCGACACGACCCGGTAGGTGCGCGGGTCGATGACCTGCACGAGCCCCGCCACCTGGTCCGGCACGTACACGAGAGGCCGCGCCGCGCGGGCCGCGGGCGCGAGGTCACCGGCGCCCGTGCGCGCGTACGGCGGGGTGAGTCCCACGCCGGGTGCCGTGGCGCCGGCCGTGGCCCCCGACGAGGGCGAGCCCGACGGGTGGGGCGACGACCCGGCCGGCATCGTCGCGGTGGACGCCGTCGTGGGGGTGGCGGAGGGGACCGACGTGGGTCCCGACGTGGGTGCTGACGTGGGCCCCGAGCTGGGTGCCTCGGCGCCCGGCGCGGCGCCCACCGCCGAGCAGGCCGAGCCGAGCAGCACGACCGCGAGCGCCACCGCGCCCAGGCGGGCTCGCCGGGTGGCGGCAGAGACCGGGTCGTCCGCGAGCCCGACGGCGGCGGGGACGGCGGCGCGGACGGTGCCGACGGGCGCGGCGTCGACGGTGTCAGGACGGTGCGGGGCGGCCGGGTCGGTCGTCACGGGCGGATGCTCGCTCCCGGCGCTGGGTTTTGGCTGAGAGCCACCTGACCGCGTCGTCGAAGGGCGGCTCAGAAGATGGCGTCCGTGACGTTCCACCCGGTGCTGGCCTGGCGCCGCGGCGACCACCCGCCGGACGCCGTCCGCGGGTAGAGCCAGAGGACACCCGCGCGGTCGCGGGCGAGGACGTCGCCGACGCGGTCGCTGTCGAAGTCGCCGGGGGAGGCGAGCGCCGTCATGCCGTTCCAGCCCGTCCCGACGACGACCGGTGCCGCGAACCCCCCGGTGCCGGTGCCGGCATGCAGCCAGAGGCGCCCGGTCGAGGGCTCGCGCGTCATGACGTCCGGACGGCCGTCTCCGGTGACGTCGCCGACGGGCACGACGCGGTCGTACCGGTTCCATCCCGAGGCGACCTGCAGGCGCGGCTGGAACGAGGCTCGCCCGGTGCCGGGGTACACCCAGACCGTCCCGTCGGAGGCACGGCGGGCCAGCAGGTCGGGGCGTCCGTCGCCGGTGAGGTCACCCGGGCCGAGCACGGCGCTCATGCCGCCCCATCCGGTGCCGATGCGCAGGGCCGGCAGGGTCCAGCCACCGTGGCCGTCGCCGCGGTAGAGCCAGAGGTCGCCGGTCGTCCGCTGGCGGGCCACGACGTCGAGGGTTCCGGTCCCGTCGAGGTCGCCCGCGGTGTCGAGGAGGTCGAAGCCGCTCCACCCCGTACCGACCTGCCGGCCGAGCGACAGGCTGCCCGTCCCGGTGCCCGAGTAGAGGCGCAGCGTCCCCGTGCTCGCCCACCGGGCCACGACGTCGGTGCGCCAGTCGCCGTCGACGTCACCCGTGGACGCGGTCAGCGTCGACGCCGGGATGGGCAGCGCCGTGAAGGCGTACGGCTCGCAGGTGCGGTCGAAGTCGGTGGTCGTGTTCCACCACTGCGACAGGTAGACCCTGCCGCCCGAGAAGCTCGGCTGCGTACACCGGTCGAGCGCCTCGTTCGGGTAGTCGAGGGTGCCGGCCGTCGCCCACACCGGCACGCCCGGCAACAGCCACGACCCGGTGATCGCCTGCCAGCCGGACGCGTTGGAGTAGAGGCCGTAGGCGTAGCCCTGGTCACGCAGGCCGCGCATGAGCCCCTCCACCACGTACCGGTTCTCGATGCGCTGGGACCGCGTCGTCGACGGCCACGGCTGGGCGGGCCGGGGCTCGACGTCGATCCACACCACCGGCGGCCGCCAGCCGATGCGGTCCAGGGTCGCTGCGGCATAGCTCGCCTCGGCGTAGCCGACGTTCGACAGGCGTCCGGCCCGGGTCGTGCTCGACCACGGGCCTCGCGTGGCGTACGTCGACAGCTGCGCCGCGGTCGGGAAGCCCGCCATCGTGTAGGCGTGCGCGGGGGTGGCGTGGTCCCTGACCCACTGCAGCTGCGAGGCCACGCAGGGGTTCTCGGTGAACGGCAGGCCGTGGGTGAGCCCGACGACGACGAACTGGGTCGAGGCGGGCGGCATCGGCTGCCCGTAACCACCCTGGGTGGTCGGGCACTGCGGCCAGGAGATGTCGTTGCCGAACAGCACGGTGGCGTGGACCGTCGGCGCGGTGACCACCCCGAAGGAGAAGGCCAGGGCGAGCGCCGCCACCATGGCAGCGACCCGGTGGAGAGCGGTGCCGGGAGTGCGCGTCCGGACGAGCACGGAGGTGCGTCGGAGGGTGGTGGAGGAGGCGGGGCGGGCGCGGTTCGGCATGGCGATCACTTCCTGGTGACAGTGTGCTCCGCCGGCCGCCGCGCCACCATCCCCAGCGGTCCCGCGGTCCTTGCTCGGGGCACGGGCCGGGGAGCGCGGTGGGACCGGCCGTCCTCGCAGGCGGCGGCGCCACTACCCTCGAGGCGTGGTGACGACGAACGACGAGGGCCCGATGCGTGACGATCCCACCGCGGCCACCGGTGCCATCGCGGTGGCGGTCATCGGTGCGAACGGGCGGATGGGGTCCGAGGCGGTCCGGGCGGTCGAGGCGGCCGAGGGGCTGCGGCTCGTCGGCGCGTACGGCAGCTCCGACGATCTCGGTGACCTCGGTGGCGCGGACGTCGCCGTCGAGCTGACGGTGCCGGCGGCGTCCCCCGGCAACGTGGCCCACTGCGTCGAGCGCGGCGTCCACGTCGTGGTCGGCACGACGGGGTGGGACGACGACCGGCTCGAGACGCTGCGAGGCCGGCTCGCGCAGGCGCCACCCTCGCGGACCGGTGCCGGCGTCGGCGTCCTCGTCGCGCCGAACTTCGCCATCGGTGCCCTGCTCATGATGGCGTTCGCCGCCAAGGCGGCCCCGTTCTTCGAGTCGGTCGAGGTCATCGAGCTGCACCACCCCGCCAAGGTCGACGCGCCCTCCGGCACGGCCGCCCGGACGGCGGCGATGATCGCCGCAGCACGTGCGGGGGCGGGTGTGGCGCCCGGTCCCGACGCGACGACCCACGACCCCGACGGAGCCCGCGGCGCCCGCGTCGACGGCGTCCCCGTGCACTCGGTCCGCCTGCGGGGGCTCACCGCGCACCAGGAGGTGCTGCTCGGCAACGCGGGGGAGCAGCTGACGCTCCGCCACGACTCGTTCGACCGCGCCTCCTTCATGCCGGGCGTCGTCGCGGCCGTGCGCGCCGTCGCCGACCACCCCGGCCTCACCGTCGGCCTCGAGCACTACCTCGGCCTGGACTGAGCAGACCGACCCACGGCCGCCGGGCCCGAACCGTGCCGCCGATGGCGTCGTCGTCGGGGTCGCGGTCCCGGTTGCGGTCCCGGGCGCCGGGCCGTCAGCCCCAGCCGAGGGCGCGCAGCAGGGCTGCCGTGCAGGCCCCCAGCACGACGACGACGATGAACGGCGCCCGCAGCAGGAGCGCCACGACCGCGACGCCGACCGCCGCGAGCCGGGCGTCGACCGTCAGGGCGCCGCCGGCCAGGGTGAACGTCTGCGTCGCGATGAGCGCGGCGAGCAGGGCGATGGGCAGCGCGCCCGTCACACGCTTGACGCGCGGTTCGGCGAGGACGCTCGAGGGCACGAGGTAGCCGGCGAGCTTCAGCCCGAACGCCAACCCGGCTGCCACGAGGATCGCCACCCACAGGCTCATCGCCGGCCCCCGTCCCGCGCGACGCGGCCCTCGCGCAGGTCGGTGCTCCGGCCCACGTCCGCCGCTGCGTCCTCCGGCCCCGGGTCGGACCCCGCGCCGCTGCGGGGCGCCCGCCAGGCGAGCAGGGCGGCCAGCGCGGCCACGAGCACCGGCACCCCGGCCGGCAGGCTCGGAGCGAGGACGACGGCCCCGACCGCCGCCACACCCGCTGTCGCGACGGCGTCCCGGTTGCGCAGGCGCGGCCACAGCAGCGCCGTGAACGCGGCACAGGCCGCGGCATCGAGCCCGTACCGGCGCGGGTCGCCGAGGGCGTCGCCGAGGAGCGCGCCGACGAGCGTCGTGAGGTTCCACAGCGAGAAGACGGCCGCGCCGGTCAGCCAGAAGCCGACGCGCGACGCGCGGACGTCCTCCTGGGACACCGCCACGGCGGTCGACTCGTCGATGGTCAGGTGGGCGGCCGCGAGGCGTCGCACCCCGCGGGGCGTGAGCAGCTGGGTCAGCTCGAGGGCGTAGAGCCCGTTGCGGACGCCGAGCAGCGACGACGCCGCGATGGCGGCCGGTGCCGCGTGCAGTCCGTTGGCGACGATGCCGACGAACGCGAACTGCGACCCGCCGGTGAACATGAGCAGCGACAGCGCCATCGCCTGCCAGACGTCGAGCCCCGCGGCGACGGCGAGCGCGCCGAAGCTGATGCCGTACGCGCCGGTCGCGAGCCCGACCGACAGCGCCTCACGGACGACGACCCGTCGCTCCGCGCGTGGCAGTGGACCGGCCGACGGCGCGCCGAGGGCCCCCGGTGCGGCCCGCTCCGCCGCAGAGGCGTCGGCGCTGTTCGCGGCGGGACGCCGACGGTCCCCCGCGGCGGGACCGGTCACGACGGCTCCGGCGCGACGGACGCGGCGAGACGCAGCTCGCGGACGGTGCGCCCGTCGGCGTCGACGACGCGCTCGCGGTGCGCCCCGTCGGGCTCGAGCCCCGACGCCGTGAGGAAGGTCCGCACGGTGTCGTCCGAGGCGAGCAACCACGCGGTGAGGCGGTCGCGGCCTCGGGCCCGGGCGGTGTCGACGACCGCGTGGAGCAGCCGGGACCCGTGGCCCTGCCGACGGGCGTCCGGGTGGACCGCGAGCACGAGCAGCTCGGCGGTCGCCTCGCCCGCGTCGGGGTCGCTCGAGGCGCCGACCGCCGCGAAGCCGACGACCTGGTCGCCGGCGCAGGCCACGAGCAGGACGCCGTCGCCGGCGGCCTCGCCCTCGAGGCTGTCGCGCCAGGCGCCGGCGAAGACCTTCGGCTCGAGCTGCTCGAGCACCTCGGGCGCCAGGACAGCGGCGTACGCCTCGCGGAAGACGACGGCCTGCACGAACCCGACGGCGGGCGCGTCCGAGCTGCGCGCCACGCGGACGCTCGCGTCCGCCACCGGGCCACGCGCGGCGTCGTGGTCGTGCCCGTGCCCGTGTCCGTGTCCGTGCCCGTGCCGCGTCGGGTCCGGCGTCGTCTCGGGAAGGTCGGCGTCGTGCGGGTGCGTCACCCCGGCATCCTCTCAGCCGGCCGGCAACGCCCGGAGGGGCCACTTTGTCGCCGGTGGCGCCCTTCTCGCATACTGGACACATGTATGGCAACGACGTCATCGACCCGAACGAGCCGCTCAACGCGGCCGAGACCGCCGACTACGATGCGACGGTCGAGCAGGGCCGGCAGGCCGAGCAGCGTCCGGGGGACGGCGGCGACTTCGAGGCCCTCATCGCGGCGGACCAGCGCATCGAGCCGCGGGACGCGATGCCGGACAAGTACCGCCAGACGCTCATCCGCCAGATCGCCCAGCACGCCCACTCGGAGATCATCGGCATGCAGCCGGAAGGCAACTGGATCACCCGCGCGCCGAGCCTCCGGCGCAAGGCGATCCTCATCGCCAAGGTCCAGGACGAGGCCGGCCACGGGCTCTACCTCTACAGCGCCGCCGAGACCCTCGGCGTCGACCGCCAGGAGCTGCTCGACCGGCTCCACAACGGCACCCAGAAGTACTCCTCGATCTTCAACTACCCGACGCTGACGTGGGCCGACTGCGGCGCCATCGGCTGGCTCGTGGACGGCGCGGCGATCATGAACCAGGTGCCGCTGTGCCGCTGCTCGTACGGGCCGTACGCGCGGGCCATGATCCGGGTCTGCAAGGAGGAGAGCTTCCACCAGCGGCAGGGTTTCGAGATCCTGTGGACCCTCATGCGTGGCACCGACGCGCAGCGCGAGATGGCCCAGGACGCCGCGAACCGCTGGTGGTGGCCGGCGCTGGCGATGTTCGGACCGCCCGACACCGGTGAGAGCGTCAAGGGTGGCCACACCGAGCAGTCGATGGCGTGGGGCATCAAGCGCTTCAGCAACGACGACCTGCGCCAGAAGTTCGTCGACATGACGGTGCCCCAGGCCCAGAAGCTCGGCCTGACGCTGCCCGACCCCGAGCTGCGCTGGAACGAGGAGCGCGGTCACTGGGACTTCGGCCAGGTCGACTGGGACGAGTTCTGGCAGGTGCTGCGCGGCGACGGCCCGTGCAACGCCGAGCGCATCGCGCACCGCCGTCGCGCGCACGAGGACGGCGCCTGGGTCCGTGAGGCCGCCAACGCGTACGCCGCCAAGCAGGCCGCGAGGACGAAGGAGAGTGCCGCGTGAGCGGAGGGTCGGACGCCGTCGCACCCTCGACGGAGAGGAGCTGGCCGCTCTGGGAGGTCTTCGTGCGGGGCAAGCGTGGCCTGTCCCACGTGCACGTCGGGTCGCTGCACGCGCCGGACGCCGAGCTGGCTCTGCGCAACGGACGCGACCTCTACACGCGCCGCCAGGAGGGCGTGTCGATCTGGGTCGTGCGTGCCGAGGACATCACGGCGAGCAGCCCGACGGAGAAGGACTCGTTCTTCGACCCCGCCGCCGACAAGATCTATCGGCACCCGACGTTCTACGACGTGCCCGAGGACGTCGAGTACCTGTGAGCGACGTGACCCGCACCGACGCCATGGCGGCCCCGCGCGCCCTCGGGTCCGACGACCCGCGGGCCACCTACCTCGTCGGCCTCGCCGACGACGCCCTCGTCTACGCCCAGCGCCTCGCCGAGTGGATGACCAACGCGCCGCAGATCGAGGAGGACATGGCGCTCGGCAACATCTCGCTCGACCTCCTCGGCCAGGCCCGCGCGCTCTACCCCTACGCGGGCTCCCTCGACGGCACCGGTCGCCTCGAGGACGACTTCGCGATGTCCCGCGACGAGCGGCAGTGGCGCAACGTCCACCTCGTCGAGCAGGAGCGCGGCGACTTCGCCGACGAGATGGCCCGCCTCCTGTGGTTCTCCGCCCGCCAGGTCGAGCTGCACACGCGGCTGGCCGGATCCACGGACGACGTCGTCGCCGGCGTCGCGGCCAAGGCGGTCAAGGAGGTCCGCTACCACCTCGACCACGCCACGCTGTGGGTCTGCCGCCTCGGCGACGGCACGGACGAGTCGCACGAACGGATGCAGGCCGCCCTCGAGCGCAGTGCCCCGTACGTACCTGAGCTGTTCGCCGACGACGACGCCGCCGTCCTCGTCGCGGAGTCCGGTTTCGGCGTGCTGCCGTCGGGCCTGGAGGAGCCGGTGACGCGTCGCGTGCACGAGGTCCTCGCCGCGGCGACGCTGACGGTGCCGGCCGCTCCGGGCTGGCGCGCGCGCGGTGGGCGCAGCGGCGTCCACTCGCGGCCGATGGGCTACCTGCTCGCCGAGCTCCAGCACATCGCCCGGTCCCATCCCGGGGCCACGTGGTGACGGCCGTGGCCACCGACCGGGCGACGGACTGCGCGGCTGGCGGAGGCGCCGCGCCGCTCCCGGAAAGCGCTGTGGCGCAGGCGATCTCACGGATCCCGGACCCCGAGGTGCCGGTCGTCACGATCTTCGACCTCGGCATCCTGCGCGGGGTGCAGGTCGACGAGTCGGCCCGTGCAGTCGTCGTCACCGTGACCCCGACCTACAGCGGGTGCCCGGCCATGGAGGCGATCGCCGACCGCATCGTCTTCGCCGCGCACGCACACGGGTACGCCGCGACGGTGCGGACGCAACTGTCGCCCCCGTGGACCACCGACTGGATCACCGAGGAGGGACGCGAGGCCCTGCACCGCTTCGGCATCGCGCCGCCGGGCCCGGCCTCCGGTACCGCCGTCTCGGGCCCGGTCCCCGTGAGCCTCGGCCGACACGTCGTGGCCTGCCCGCGGTGCGGCTCCGACGACACGACCGAGATCGCCCACTTCGGCTCGACCGCGTGCAAGGCCCTGCGCCGCTGCAACGCGTGCCTCGAGCCGTTCGACGAGTTCAAGGCCCTCTGAATGACCGACCTGACCACCTCGCCCTCGACCGTGCCCGCCGGCAGCCGCCACCGGGCCCGCTTCCACCCGCTGCGTGTCGCGTCGGTCGAGCGGCTCACCGACGACGCCGTCGCGGTCGCTTTCGAGGTGCCCCCGCACCTTGCGGACGAGTTCGCGTTCGAGGCCGGCCAGCACCTCACCGTGCGCGCGACCATCAACGGCGAGGAGGTGCGCCAGTCGTACTCGATCTGCCAGTCGCGCGGGGCTGCCGGCATGGAGCACCTGCGCCGCGTCGCGGTCGCGCGCGTGCCCGAGGGCCGGATGTCGACGTGGATGAACGAGGTCGTCGCTCCCGGGGACGTCCTCGACGTCATGACGCCGCTGGGCTCGTTCACGTGCCCGACGCGTCCCGACCTCGCCCGCCACCACGTCGCCATCGCGGCGGGGTCGGGCATCACCCCGGTTCTGTCGCTCCTGACGACGGCGCTCGAGGAGGAGCCGCTGTCGCGGGCGACGCTCCTGTTCGGCAACCGCCGCACCAGCTCGATCATGTTCCTCGAGGAGCTCGAGGACCTCAAGAACCGCTTCCCCGGCCGGTTCCACCTCGTCAACGTCCTGTCGCGCGAGGCCCAGGACGTCGAGCTGTTCCACGGTCGGCTCGACGCCGAGCGCCTCGCGGCGATCTTCGAGCGGCTCGTGCCCGTCGAGACCGTCGACGAGTGGTACCTGTGCGGGCCGTTCGGCATGGTCACCGGTGCGGAGGCGCTGCTGCGCGAGCGCGGCGTCGACGTCCACCACGTGCACCACGAGATCTTCCACGTCGACGACGGCACCGAGCCGAGGCGCAGGGTCGTCGTCGAGGAGGGCGCGCCGCCCGAGGCCACGGTGACCGTCAACCTCGACGGCCGCACCACCGTCATCCCCATGCCGAGCAGGGAGGAGTCCATCCTCGACGCGACCCTGCGGGCACGGCCGGACGCGCCCTTCTCGTGCACCAACGGTGTGTGCGGCACCTGCCGGGCGCGCCTCGTCTCAGGGCAGGTGCGGATGGACCGCAACTACGCGCTCGAGCCGGAGGAGGTCGAGGCTGGCATCGTCCTCGCCTGTCAGAGCCACCCCGTCACCGACGAGGTGTCGCTCGACTACGACGCCTGACCTCCGGCCCGGCGGCGCCGGCCCGGTGCGTGGCGGGGGGAAGAGCACCGGCCCTTGGCGCGTTCAACCGACGTGGAACGCGTGGAGGTCGTCGTCATCGGGGCCGGTCAGGCCGGCCTGTCGGCGGCCCACCACCTCGGACGCCTCGGTGTCGGGCCGTTCGTCGTGCTCGACGCCAACGACCGCCCGGGCGGCGCGTGGCAGCATCGTTGGGACAGCCTCACCATGTCGGACGTCCACGGCATCGCCGAGCTGCCCGGCATGCCCGTGCCCGAGCACGATGCGGCCGACCCGGCCAACGTCGTCGTCCCCCGGTACTTCGGCGAGTACGAGGAGCACCTCGAGCGTCCCGTCCTGCGGCCCGTGCGCGTCACGTCCGTCGCACCCCTCGACGGCGACCCGGACGGCCTCCTGCGGGTCGAGACGACGCGGGGGCGCTGGCTCACGCGCTCGGTCGTCAACGCGACCGGCACCTGGCAGACCCCGTTCCTGCCGCACTACCCGGGCATCGAGACCTTCCGCGGACGGCAGCTGCACACCGTCGACTACCGAGGCCCCGACGAGCTCGCGGGTCAGCGCGTCGTCGTCGTGGGTGGGGGCGCATCGGCGGTGCAGCTGCTCGGGGAGCTCGCCCCCCTCGCACACACCATCTGGGTGACCCGACGTGAACCGGTCTGGCGCACCGGGCCGTTCACCGAGGACGCAGGGCGTCGGGCCGTGTCTCTCGTCGAGGAGCGGGTGGCTCGGGGCCTGCCCCCAAGCAGCGTCGTCAGCGTCACCGGCCTGCTGCTGCGTCCGCAGGAGCAGCGGGCTGCCGAGCTCGGCGCGTACGCACGCCGGCCGATGTTCGAGGGCATCGAGCCGGACGGCGTGCGGTGGGCGGACGGGTCGTTCGAGCCTGCCGACGTCATCCTGTGGGCCACCGGTTTCCGGCCGACGGTGCGGCACCTGGGACCCCTCCGGCTCCGGAGCGAGCACGGCGGCATCCGCCTCGTCGCCCCGTTCGACGAGCACACGTTCACGACGTCGACCGCCGACCCGCGCGTGCACTTCGTCGGGTACGGACCGTCGGCATCGACCATCGGCGCCAACCGGGCCGGACGTGCCGCCGCGCGTGCCGTGCGGCAGCAGCTGACGCGGAACCGGGAGTCCGTCGCCTAGGCCGACGGCCGGCGCGGGCGCGACAGCAGGAAGTAGGAGAGCGCCGGGCTCGCGGTGACGTCCTTGCACGGGTAGCCGAGGTCCTCGACGTGCCGCTGGAAGTCCTCCGCGTCGGCGGGGTCGTCCACCCCCTCGAAGGCGCAGAGCACGCGGCCCGAGTCGGCGCCGTGGCTGCGGTAGTGGAACATCGTGATGTTCCAGCGGGTGCCGAGCTCGGTGAGGAAGCGCAGGAGGGCGCCCGGGTGCTCGGGGAACTCGAACGAGTAGACGCGCTCGCGGCACTGCGGCGGGTGCCCGCCGATCATGTAGCGCACGTGGGTCTTGGCCGTGTCGTCGTCGGACAGGTCGACGACCTCGTAGCCGGCCAGGGCGATCGCGGCGATGATCTCCGCGCGCTCGGCCAGCCCACGGGCCAGCCGCACGCCGACGAAGATCCGTGCCTCGAAGGTGTCGTCGAGACGGTAGTTGAACTCCGTCACGGCCCGCCCCGCCAGGGCCTCGACGAAGGTGAGGAAGGACCCCTGCCGCTCGGGGATCGTCACCCCGAGCAGGGCCTCACGGTGCTCACCGACCTCGGCGCGTTCGGAGATGTAGCGCAGCGTGTGGAAGTTGACGTTCGCGCCGGAGAGCACGTGCGCGAGGCGCTCGCCCCGAAGGCGGTGCTCCTCGACGTACTTCTTGAGCCCGGCGAGGGCGACGGCTCCGGCGGGTTCGGCGACGGCTCGGACGTCCTCGAAGATGTCCTTGATCGCCGCGCAGATCTCGTCCGAGCTGACCGTGACGACGTCGTCGAGGTGCTCGCGGCACAGCTCGAACGTGCGGTCGCCGATGCGCTTGACCGCGACGCCCTCCGCGAACCTGCTCACCTCCGGCAGCTCGACCGGTCGCCCGGCGGCGAGGGCCGCCGTGAGGCAGGCGGCGTCGTCGGGCTCGACCCCGATGACCTGCACGGCCGGCATGAGGTACTTGACGAGCGTGGCCACGCCCGCGGCGAGGCCGCCGCCGCCCACGGGGACGAAGATGCGGTCGAGGTGGGCGTCCTGCTGGAGCAGCTCGAGCCCGAGCGTGCCCTGGCCGGCGATGACGAGCGGGTCGTCGAAGGGGGCGACGTAGACGCGTCCGCGCTCGGCGGCGAGCCGCATCGCCTCGGCCTTGGCGTCGTCGAACGTGTCGCCGTGGAGGACCACCCGGGCCCCGTGGGCACGGACCGCGTCGACCTTGATCGGAGCGGTCGTCTTCGGCATGACCACGTCGGCCTCGATGTGGAGGATCGCGGCCGAGAGCGCGACGCCCTGGGCGTGGTTGCCGGCCGAGGCGGCCACGACGCCACGGGCGCGCTGCGCCTCGTCCAGCTGCCGCATGAAGGTGTAGGCGCCGCGCACCTTGAACGAGTGGACCGGCTGGCGGTCCTCGCGCTTGACCTCGACCGTGTTGTCCAGACGCCTCGACAGCGACTCCATGACCTCCAGCGGCGTCACCACGGCGGCTTCGTAGACCGGGGCGCGAAGGACCTCACGCAGGTGCTCCGCCCCGGAGGTCCCCGGAGCCCCCGCAGTCCCTGCAGCCCCTGCGGCGCCGGCATCGCCTGCCGCGCCGGCATCGCCTGCCGCGCCGGCATCGCCTGCCGCGCCGGCAGCCTCGCTGCCAGCCTCGTCGGGCACGGTCGACATGCGACCGAGACTAGGGCCGCCGGACCGGACTCGTCCGCACGGACCAGCGGACGAGATGCACGGGTCGGTCCGGCCCCGCGCCAGGCCGCTGCGTGTCCACGCGGCCCTGTCGCACGCCGGGGTTAGGCTGCGGGCGTGCGGCAGTACCTCGACCTCCTCGACCACGTCCTCACCCACGGCCAGGAGAAGGCCGACCGGACCGGGACGGGCACCCTCAGCACGTTCGGGTACCAGATGCGGTTCGACCTCGCCGATGGCTTCCCGGCGATGACGACCAAGAGGCTGCACCTGCGCTCCATCATCGGTGAGCTGCTCTGGTTCCTGCGCGGCGACACCAACGTGCGCTGGCTGCAGGAGCGAGGCATCAGCATCTGGGACGAGTGGGCCGACCAGAACGGCGACCTCGGCCCGATCTACGGCTACCAGTGGCGCTCGTGGCCCACGCCCGACGGCCGACGCGTCGACCAGGTCGCCAAGGTCATCGAGCAGATCCGCACCAACCCCGACAGCCGCCGCCTCCTCGTGTCCGCGTGGAACGTCGCCGACGTCGACGACATGGCCCTGCCGCCGTGCCACACGATGTTCCAGTTCTACGTCGCGCCTCCCGGCCCGGACGGCCGGCGCCGCCTCTCCTGCCAGCTCTACCAGCGCAGCGCCGACATCTTCCTCGGCGTGCCGTTCAACATCGCGTCCTACGCCCTCCTGACCCAGATGGTCGCGCAGCTGACCGACCTCGAGCCCGGCGAGTTCGTCCACACGCTCGGCGATGCCCACCTCTACCTCAACCACCTCGAGCAGGCGCGGCTGCAGCTGACCCGCACACCGCACGCGCTGCCGACGATGCGCATCACGCCCGGCAAGACCTCGATCGACGAGTTCGACCTCGACGACTTCGAGCTCGTCGACTACGTGGCCGAGCCGGGCATCAGGGCCCCCATCGCCGTCTGAACGGCGTGCGTGCCGCAGCAGCCTCCGTGGGGCGGCGTCTGCGACGCTGGAGCCATGACGAACGTGACGATGATCGTCGCCGTGGGGCGCAACGGGGTCATCGGTGACGGCCGCACGATGCCCTGGCACATCGGCGAGGACCTCAAGTACTTCAAGCGCATGACGATGGGCCACCCCATGGTCATGGGACGGCGCACCTTCGAGTCCATGGGCGTCCTACCGGGCCGTCGCAGCATCGTCGTCACCCGGCAGGAGGACTGGAGCCATCCCGGCGTCGAGGTGGCGCACTCGCTCGAGGAGGCGCTCGCGCTCGCCGGGCCGGCCGACGAGGTGTTCGTCGTCGGCGGGGGAGAGGTCTACCGGCTCGCGATGCCGTTCGCGCAGCGGCTGCTCGTCACCGAGGTCGACCAGGCGCCCGAGGGAGCGGTCACCTTCCCCGATGTCGACCGCACCGACTGGGCCGAGACCACGCGCGAGCCCCACGACGGGTTCGCGTGGGTGACCTACGAGCGTCGCGGCTCCGGGCGCGGCGCCGCTGCCACGTCCTGACACCAGGCGCTCCTCACCGCCACGGTGTTCCGCCCGGATCCCGGCCGGCCCGCTGTAACGGCGGGGGAGCGGCTGCGATGTACCGGGTGCGAGGCGCTACTCGGACCCCCGAGCGAGTAGCGCCTCGCCTCGTGCCCGGGGCTCCCGGGTGGGCGCCGGTCGGTCGCCCGCGGGAGCGGGCGCTAACCTTGGCCCATGGCTGCCGCACCCCCACTCGGACGTGTTCTCTCGGCGATGGTCACGCCCATGCGGGCCGACGGTTCCGTCGACCTCGACGCGGCGCAGCGTCTCGCCACCCACCTGGTCGACGCCGGACACGACGGCCTCGTCATCTCGGGCACCACCGGCGAGTCGCCCACCACCTCCGCCGCCGAGAAGGACGAGCTCCTGCGCGCGGTCATCGACGCGGTCGGTGACCGCGCCGTCGTCATCGCCGGGGCGGGCAGCAACGACACGGCCAAGAGCATCGAGTCGGTGCAGGCGGCGGCGAAGGCGGGCGCCGACGCAGTGCTCGCCGTGACCCCGTACTACAACAAGCCGCCGCAGGCCGGGCTCGTCGCACACTTCACGGCCCTCGCCGACGCGAGCGACCTGCCGGTCATGCTCTACGACATCCCGGGCCGGTCCATCGTCTCGATCGCCCGCGACACCTACCTGCGCATCGCCGAGCACGAGCGCATCGTCGCGGTCAAGGACGCCCGCGCCGACCTGTGGTTCGCCGGCGACCTCATCGAGCGCACCGGGCTGGCCTGGTACTCCGGCGACGACGGGATGGACCTGTTCCACTTCCTCAACGGTGCCGTCGGCTTCGTCGGCGTCACCTCGCAGGTGGCGCCCGCGGCCTACCGGGAGCTGGCCGACGCCGTCGTGGACGGGCGCTGGGACGACGCCCGCCGCGTTCACCGGCGCCTGACCCCCCTCGTCGACGCCGTCATGAACGTCACGCAGGGCGCCATCATGGCCAAGGCCGCCCTGGCCCTGCAGGGCGTCATCGAGACACCCACCGTCCGCCTGCCGCTCGTCGCGGCCGACGAGGAGCAGACCACGCTGCTGCGCGAGGCGCTCGCGGCGGTCGCCCGATGACGACCCCCTGAAGCCCCTGCCCGCTGCACCGGTCACGCCGGCTGCGGCGGGGTACCGGCTGCCTCGGCAGCACCCACGACCCGACAGGACACCTGTGAGCCACCCTCACCCCGAGCTGACCGCACCCCCCGCCCTCCCCGACAACGGCCTGCGGGTCGTCGCGCTCGGTGGTCTCGGCGAGGTCGGCCGCAACATGGCCGTCCTGGAGACGAAGGGCCGCCTGCTCGTCATCGACTGCGGCGTCCTCTTCCCCGAGGACCACCACCCGGGCGTCGACCTCATCCTCCCGGACTTCACCTACATCGAGGACCGGCTCGACGACATCGAGGCCATCGTCCTCACGCACGGCCACGAGGACCACATCGGCGCCGTCCCCTACCTTCTGAAGCTCAAGGGCGACATCCCGCTCATCGGCTCCACGCTCACCCTCGCGCTCGTCGAGGCCAAGCTGAGGGAGCACCGCATCAAGCCGTTCACGATGGCGGTCCGGGAGGGGCAGCGCGAGCAGATCGGCGTCTTCGACCTCGAGTTCGTCGCCGTCAACCACTCGATCCCCGACGCGCTCGCCGTCTTCGTGCGGACCGAGGCTGGCACGCTCCTGCACACCGGTGACTTCAAGATGGACCAGCTGCCGCTGGACGGCCGGCTCACGGACCTGCGCGCCTTCGCCCGGCTCGGCGAGGAGGGCGTCGACCTCTTCCTCACCGACTCGACCAACGCCGACGTGCCGGGGTTCACCACGCCCGAGCTGGAGATCGCCCCCGCCATCGACAAGGTGTTCCGTCACGCCGAGCGGCGCATCATCGTCGCCTGCTTCAGCAGCCACGTGCACCGCGTCCAGCAGGTGCTCGACGCCGCGGAGAAGGCCGGCCGCAAGGTCGCCATGGTGGGGCGGTCGATGATCCGCAACATGGGCATCGCGGCCGAGCTCGGCTACCTCAAGGTGCCCGACGGCATCCTCGTCGACCTCAAGAAGCTCGACAACCTGCCCGACGACGAGGTCGTCCTCATCTGCACCGGCTCGCAGGGCGAGCCGATGGCGGCCCTGTCCCGGATGGCCAACCGCGAGCACCGCATCGACGTGGGCCCTGGCGACACCGTGCTGCTCGCCAGCAGCCTCATCCCCGGCAACGAGAACGCCGTCTACCGCATCATCAACGGCCTCATGCGTCTCGGCGCCCACGTCGTGCACAAGGGCAACGCCAAGGTGCACGTCTCGGGCCACGCCAGCGCCGGCGAGCTCCTCTACTGCTACAACATCGTCAAGCCGCGCAACGTCATGCCGGTCCACGGCGAGTGGCGACACATGTGGGCCAACTCGCGGCTCGCGATGCAGACCGGAGTCCCCGAGGACCACGTCGTCCTCGCCGAGGACGGCGTCGTCGTCGACCTCGTGGAGGGCAAGGCGTCCGTCGTCGGCGTCGTCGACTGCGGGTACGTCTACGTCGACGGCAGCAGCGTCGGTGGGGCCGACGAGGCGCTGCTCAAGGACCGCCGGATCCTGCGCGACGAGGGCTTCATCTCCTGCATCGTCGTCATCGACTCGGCCACCGGCAAGATCGCGAGCGGCCCCCAGATCACGGCGCGCGGCTTCGTCGAGGACGACGAGATCTTCCAGCAGGTCATCCCGAAGGTCGAGCGCGCGATCGAGGAGGCCGTCGCCAACGGGGTGCGCGACGACCAGCAGCTGCAGCAGATCGTCCGGCGTGCGGTGGGTTCGTGGGTCGGCGGCAAGATCCGCCGTCGCCCGATGATCATCCCCGTCGTCCTGCAGGCCTGACGCCGCGTGACCGAACACGTCGAGGACCCGGCGGAGGTCGCCCGCGACCCGGCGGAGGTCGCCGCCGACCCGGCGGAGGTCGCCGCCGACCCGGTGACGGCCGCCTCCGATCCCTCGGAGGAGAGCGCCGACCCGCCGCAGGACGCTGGGTCCCGCCGGCGGTGGGAGCGTGTCGCGGACCGGGCGCTGCTGGCGGTCCTGGTGCTCCTGCTCGCCGTCGTGGCCCTGCGCGGGCTGGACTCGACGCTCTACCCGGTCGTCGTGCTCCAGACGGCGGGTCCCCTCGCCGTCGTCGCTCTCCTGCTGCTCGCGGCGGCCGCGCTCCTCCTGCGTCGCTGGTCCGTGTCGGTGCCGATCGTCGCGGTCGCGGTCGTGGGGCTCGTCGTCGCGGCCCCGGCGTGGTCCTCGAGCGTGCACGCCACGGTCGACACCGACCTGACCGTCATGTCGGCGAACCTCCATGAGGGACAAGCCAACTCGCGTCAGCTGATGGACGCCGTGCGGCTGCACTCGGTCGACGTGCTCGTCCTGGTCGAGGCGACGCCGGAGTCCGAGACCGACCTCGACGACGCCGGTGCGCGCGCATTCTTCCCGCAACGCGTCGGTCGGGCGCGCGATGGTGTCGTCGGGACGCTCGTGCTCTCGAGGTACCCCCTGAGCGAGCGTGCCGACGGCGTCAGCCCGGCCGGTGACAGCCTCCAGCCGGACGTCGACGTCACGACGCCGGCCGGCACCGTGCGGCTTCGGGCCGTGCACCCGCCGCCGCCGTTGCCCGACCGCACCGACGACTGGCACGCGGCCCTGGTCTCGCTCGCGACGTGGGTGCACGCGCAGCCGACCGACCGACCGCTCGTCCTCGCCGGCGACTTCAACGCCTCGTCGGGCCACCCGGTGTTCCGGCGGCTCGCGACCGGGCTGACCGACGCCCAGGCGGCTGCGGGCCGAGGCTGGGTGCGCACCTGGCCGTTCGAGGGGCGGCGCATCCCGCCGTACGTCGACCTGGACCATCAGCTGAGCCGCGGACTGGCCGTCGTGGACGCGGGTCAGGTCGCGGTCAACCGGACCGACCACGCCGCCGTCTGGGCGTCCTACGCCCTGCGCACCGAGCGCTGACCCCCCGACGGACCGCCCGACCGACCGCCCGACCCCGCCCGACCGCCCGTCTCGCCGCGGGATCGCAAACACACCGAGCAGCTGCCAGGTGGTCCCTGGTATTCCCGGACCCACCTGGCAGCTGTTCGGTGTGTTACGGGGTGACGGGGGTCAGGGGGCGAGAGACCCGGCCCGGTTCACCAGGGGCGCTCGACCTCGACGTCGCGGGGGTCCGTGCCCTCGACCGTCCACCCGGCGGCCGTCCGGGTCCACGTCCGCGACGGCCCTTCGCCCACGAGCGCGGCCACGGCCGAGACGAGACGCTCCACGCCCTCGGCCGTGCTGCCGAGCCCGACGCTGGCGCGCACCGCGGTCTGGGGACGCTCGCCCCACGGGTCCTCGAGCAGCTCGTCGACGAGCAGGTGCGCACAGAACTTGCCGTCGCGCACACCGATGCCGTGCTCGACCGAGAGCACCTGCGACACGAGCGAGGGGTCGAAGCCGGACACCGTGAAGGCGACGACACCGACCCGGTCGTGGTCGTCGCCGAAGATCGAGAGCACCTCGACGCCCGGGACCGCCTCGAGGCCGGTGCGCAGCCGCTCGAGCAGCGCCTCTTCGTGGGCCTCGATGGCGGCGCGGTGGCGTTCGATCGTCGAACAGGCCGCCGCGAGGGCGATGGCCCCGATGACGTTGGGGCTGCCGCCCTCGTGGCGCGCCGGGCCCGTGGCCCACTCCGTGGCCGTCTCGGTGACCGTCCGGGTCGCGCCGCCGCCGGGCAGGTAGGGTGCGCCGGCGTCGAGCCAGTCACGACGCCCGGCGAGCACGCCGGCACCGAAGGGGGCGTAGGTCTTGTGGCCGGAGAAGGCCACCCAGTCGGCGTCCCACGCCGCGAGGTCGATGCGGCGGTGCGCGGACAGCTGCGCGGCGTCGACGGCGATCCGGGCGCCGTGCTCGTGGGCGAGACGGGCGAAGCGCTCCACCGGCCACACCTCGCCGGTGACGTTGGACGCCGCCGTCAGCACCACGAGGCGGTGCCGGCCCGGGTGCTCGGCGAGGGCCTCGTCGAGCAGGTCGAGCGCGTCGTCGGTGCTCTGGGGGATCGGCAGGCGCACCGTGCGCGAACGGCCCCAGGGCAACAGCGTCGAGTGGTGCTCGCTGCCGAAGACGAAGACCACGGCGCGGCTCGGCAGGGCGTGGGCGAGCACCGACCACGAGTCGGTGGTCGTGCGGGTGAAGACGACCTGGTCGTCCTCGCGGGCGCCGACGAACCGGGCCACCTCCTCACGCGCCTGCTCGTACCAGGCGCTCGTCAGCCGCGAGGCGAACCCGGCACCGCGGTGCACCGACGAGTACGTCTCGAGGGCACGGTCGACGGCGTCCTTCACGGTCTGGAGGGCGGGGGTCGACGCCGCGTGGTCGAGGTTGGCGTAGGCCACCTCGCCCCGGGTCGTGGGCACGCGCAGGTCCGCGCCGACGACACGCGGCAGGGCCTCGCCCTCGGCGACGACGCGGAGGGCTCGGGTGCGGACGACCGGGGCGGGGCCGCCGCCGCAGAGGGTCGTCGTGGTGGGAAGGGCCGACATGGCAGTGCTCCTCGCGAGTCCAGGGACCCACCCGGTGCAGGTCCGCGCTTGCCGACCTCGAGGAGAAACCAGCCGAGGACGGCCTGGTCGTCACCCGGAGCACCCCACCGCGGAGGAGGGTTGCTGGCCAGCGAGCCGGGGCTTGTCGCTGACACTCTTGACCTGGCGAAGACCATAGGCGCCGGCCTGTCCGGGTGTCCACCCAGCGGGCCCACGGTGTCGGAATCTGAGACTGCACCGACTCGCGCCCACGGCAACGGTCCGGCGAATCGGTCGTGGTGCGCGTGTGACGCGTGAGTTGAGAGGGACGCTGGCGTACGGTGCGACCATGGCGACACGTCCGTCCACCAGCCAGCGAACGAGCCCTGCCGCGGCCGCGCGCGCGAAGGGCTCGTCGTCGCGCCCGCCGGCGGCCCGCTCGACCCGTCCCGCACAGCGCAAGCCGGCCGCTGCCCGCAGGGGCCAGTCCAAGGGGCCGACGAAGACGCGGGGCGGCGGCCTGCCGTTCCCCCTCAACGCGGTGCGCAACACGTGGATGGGCGTCTCGCACCTGGCCGGTGGCGCGGTGCGCCGGGTCGGGCACAGCGCGGCCGACCTCGAGCCCGAGCACAAGCGCGACGGCATCGGCTTCGCCCTCATCGCCCTCGCCGTCGTCGTCGCGGCACGCGAGTGGTGGGGCGTCTCGGGCACGTTCGGCCAGGTCGTCCACGCCGTCTTCGCCGGCACCTTCGGCCGGGTCGCGTACGCCGTCCCGCTCGTGCTGCTGGCCCTCGGCCTGCGGATGCTGCGCGCCCCCCAGGACGAGGCCGCGACCAACCGCATCGTCGTCGGCACGATCACCCTGACGTTCGCCGCGTGCGGCCTGTCGCACCTCGCCGACGGCATCCCCAACCCGCCCGACGGGGCCGACGGCATGCGCGCCGCCGGGGGCATCATCGGCTTCCTCGCCTCGAGCCCGCTCGCCGCGGCCGTCTCCACCTACGGGGCGACGGTCCTGCTCGTGCTCCTCGGCGTCTTCGGCCTGCTCGTCATCACGGCGACGCCGGTCAACATGGTCCCGACCCGCCTGCGCCAGCTCAAGGCGCTCGTCATCGACCGCGGCACGCATCCCCACGGGGCCGACGCCGGGGACGGGGCGGAGGCCGACGCCCCGGCGGCCGCGCTCAAGCGGGCCCGCCGCAAGCCCGTCGACCTGTCCGAGCGCGACGGCGACGAGGCCTTCCGCCAGGCGGCGCAGAAGGAGGCCGACGACGCCCCCACCAAGCGGCTGCGCCCGGGCGAGAAACGTCCGACCGCGCCCGGCGTCCTCGCACCGCGACCGAGCGGCGAGAAGGTGATCGACGCCACGGACCCGAAGACCCACGGGGCCCCCGACACGAGCAAGGTCGGACCCAAGGCCGAGCTCGTGCCGCCGCCGATGTCCGAGATGCCGTCGCGCGTCGAGCAGCTGAGCCTCGGTGGGGACATCACCTACCGCCTGCCCGACCAGGCGATGCTCAAGCCGGGGTCGCCGCACAAGACGCGCAGCGAGACGAACGACGCCGTCGTCGAGTCCCTGACGAACGTCTTCGAGCAGTTCGACATCGACGCCGCGGTCACCGGCTTCACCCGCGGTCCGACGGTGACCCGCTACGAGGTCGAGCTCGGCTCGGGCACCAAGGTCGAGCGCGTCACCGCGCTGAGCAAGAACATCGCGTACGCCGTCGCCTCGGCCGACGTGCGGATCCTCAGCCCGATCCCCGGCAAGTCGGCCATCGGCATCGAGATCCCCAACACCGACCGCGAGAACGTCGCGCTCGGCGACGTCCTGCGCAGCCAGACCGCGCGCAGCAACGAGCACCCCATGGTCATGGGCGTCGGCAAGGACGTCGAGGGCGCCTACGTCATCGCCAACCTGGCCAAGATGCCCCACCTGCTCGTGGCCGGCGCCACCGGCTCGGGCAAGTCGAGCTTCGTCAACTCGATGATCACCTCGATCCTCATGCGCTCGACGCCGGAGGAGGTCCGCCTCATCCTCGTCGACCCCAAGCGCGTGGAGCTGACCGCGTACGAAGGCATCCCGCACCTCATCACGCCGATCATCACCAACCCGAAGAAGGCCGCGGAGGCCCTCCAGTGGGTCGTCAAGGAGATGGACCAGCGCTACGACGACCTCGCGGCGTTCGGGTTCAAGCACGTCGACGACTTCAACAAGGCGGTCCGGGCCGGCAAGGTCAAGCCGCTGCCCGGCTCCGAGCGGCAGATCACCACCTACCCGTACCTGCTCGTCGTCGTCGACGAGCTCGCCGACCTCATGATGGTCGCCCCGCGCGACGTCGAGGAGTCGGTCGTGCGCATCACGCAGCTGGCGCGGGCCGCCGGCATCCACCTCGTCCTCGCCACGCAGCGCCCGTCGGTCGACGTCGTCACCGGCCTCATCAAGGCCAACGTGCCGAGCCGCATGGCCTTCGCCACGTCCTCGCTCGCGGACTCGCGCGTCGTGCTCGACCAGCCGGGCGCCGAGAAGCTCATCGGCCAGGGCGACGCCCTCTTCCTGCCGATGGGCGCCAGCAAGCCGATGCGGGTGCAGGGTGCGTGGGTCAACGAGTCGGAGATCCACGAGGTCGTCAAGTTCGTCACGACCCAGCTCAAGCCGAACTACGTCGAGGACGTCACCGTCGCGGCGCCCAAGAAGCAGATCGACGACGACATCGGCGACGACCTCGACGTCCTGCTCCAGGCTGCCGAGCTCGTCATCACGACGCAGTTCGGGTCCACCTCGATGCTGCAGCGCAAGCTGCGCGTTGGCTTCGCCAAGGCCGGCCGGCTCATGGACCTGCTCGAGTCCCGCGGCATCGTCGGCCCGAGCGAGGGGTCCAAGGCGCGCGACGTGCTCGTGCGTCCCGACGACCTGCCGCAGACGCTCGCGCTGCTGCGCGGCGAGGACGTGCCCGCTGCCGTCGCGGTCGACGACGAGGACCTCGTCCCGGAGGACGACCAGCCCTACGCCCCGCCGCCGGTCGAGCTCGACACGTCGGACCTGACGGCCGGCCTTCCGGACGACGTCGCCCCACAGCGCACGGCCGCGATCGTCGCCGAGCGCGGCGAGCGGCGTCAGGCGGAGGAGGAGACGACGGCCGTGCCGACGGCGGCATGGACGCCCGGTGACCTGACGCCGACCGTCGACGAGGACGACGAGGAGTCGGAGGACGCCTGGCAGCTGACCGACCGCGGCGGCCGCGAGCGCTACTGACCGCCGACGCGGCGGGGCACGTCGGGGCGCGTCGGGGTGCGTCGGAACGCGTCGAGACGCGTCTGGAGCCCGCCGACCGCGCCTGCCGCCTGTCCACTGCCGCCTGCCGCCGTCGGGACGTCGTCGCGACTAGGCTCCGGGAGGTGAGTGCCTCGCTCGAGCTCTGGCCGTCGACCCCGCGTCGCGTCGGTCCACCGAACCGGTGGGACCGCTTCCGCCGCAAGCTGTCCGACCTGCCGTGCGCTCTCCTGCTCTTCGCGCAGCTGGCCGCGCTGCTCGCCTATCCCTTCATCGAGACGCGGTCGGGCGACGTCCAGGAGGCGGCGCGCGCGGTCTTCGGTCTCATCGGCCTCGTCGTGCTCTTCCTCGCCGTGCGCGCGGTGCGGGCGACGCCGGCGCTGACGTGGGTGGCCCTGCTCCTCGGTGGCCCGGTCGTCTTCCTGACGGTCGGCGAGGCGATCTGGCCCGACAACCAGGCCGTCGCCCTCTGGAGCAGCATGCTGCATGCGCTCTTCTACATGTACACCGGCTACGGCCTGCTGCGGTACATGTTCGCCGACAACTGGGTGACCCGCGACGAGCTCTACGCCACCGGGGCGACCTTCACCGTCGTCGCGTGGGGCTTCGCGTACCTCTACCTGGCGATCCAGATCGTCTGGCCGCACTCCTTCACGATCTACGGCGAGACCGGCGTGCCCGGGACCCGCACGTGGTTCGAGCTGCTCTACCTGTCCATCACGACGATGACCTCGACGGGCCTGTCGGACATCTACGCCGTGGAGCCGCACGCGCGCGCGTTCGTCCTGCTCCAGCAGATCACCGGGATGCTCTACGTCGCGCTCGTCGTCGCCCGCCTGGTCGGGCTCACCATCGCCCGCTTCCGCCGCTGACGCTCGCCCGTCCTGACCCGGCGCGCCGGGTCAGGATGCCGGCGGCCCGTCGAGCTCCTCGATGGTGGTGATGGCGGGCGGGCGAGCCGCCTGCAGGTCGCGGGCGACCGCCTCGGCGTCCCGGAGCACCCGCAGCGCGTTGCCACGCACCAGCCGGGCCACCTCGTCCTCGGACCACCGCCGCTGCAGCAGCTCGGCGACGAGCGTCGGGTAGCCGCTGACGTCCTCGAGCCCGAGCGGGAAGGTGTCCGTGCCGTCGTAGTC
>NZ_JBNDHY010000017.1:0-44456 GCF_056755315.1 Monashia sp. HAY1-2A | reverse complement strand
CGCCGACACCGTCCTGTTCATGGACGGCGGCCGCATCGTCGAACAAGGCCCCCCCACCCAGGTCCTGGGCAACCCGACGGAACCCCGCACCCGCAAGTTCCTCGACAAGGTGCTCTGAACCCACCAGCCCCGGACAGGAGGGGCACCGAACCACGGGCGTCCCGCGTGGACGTCCGTGGTTCGGCATGTCCGGCCGGGCCGGTCGCCCCGGGCCCG
This sequence comes from Monashia sp. HAY1-2A, assembly GCF_056755315.1. Taxonomy (NCBI): domain Bacteria; kingdom Bacillati; phylum Actinomycetota; class Actinomycetes; order Micrococcales; family Intrasporangiaceae; genus Intrasporangium; species Monashia sp. HAY1-2A. The sequence goes on along the minus strand of NZ_JBNDHY010000017.1, from coordinate 44,240 downwards.
GTCCGGGATCAGGTCAGGGATCGCACCGTCCTGACGACGCGCCGGGCGGTGCGGCGCGCCGTCCGCCGCAGGCCCGCCCGGAGCGCCCGGCCGCGTGCACCGACCGGCGCGGCCTGCGTGTCGATGGTGGGGTTCCAGTAGGCCGTCGACTTCCTCAGAGTGGACGCGTCCGGCTTGCGCCACGGCTTGGTCAGCGTCAGGTGCGGACGCTCCCAGGCGATGTCACGCTTGACCACCCGTGCCGGGACGCCCGCGGCGATGACGTTGTTGGGGAGCCGACGCGTCACGATCGAGCGCATGCCGACGACGGTGCCGTCGCCGATGACCGCGCCCCCCAGCACGCACGACTGGAGGCCGAGCCAGACGTGGCTGCCGATGGTGATGTCGCGTGGCGTGTTGACCCGCCTGCCCGTGCGCACGTCGAAGATCGGGTGGCCGTCGTCAGCGCGCACCTGGACGTCGGAGGCGATCATGACGTCGTCGCCGAGCGTGATCGTCGCCCCTTCGGCAGCCGACATCGACACCGTGGTCGTCGTGGAGACGTTGCTGCCGAGGCGGACCGTCGCGCCGTCACCCACGCGGATGGCGCCCATGAGCGCGGGAACACCCTGGCTCGGCCCGATCTCGCACAGGCCGTCGTCGCAGTCGAAGTCGACGACCAGCTTGCCGATGCGGAAGGGAGAGGCGATGCGCAGGGTGTTGTTCGACCCGGTGAACTTGATCTTGACGTTCGCGTCGACGCGACCCTCGAACTCGATCCGGTTGCCCCGGTCGTCCTGCCAGGTCTCGAGCACGGTGACGACAGCCATGGCGGGGAGCATAGTGGCGCGGCCGAGTCGCCCCGCAGGCACGGCACGACTCGCGGCTCAGCCGCCCGCGCGGCCACCGCGCGAGCGGGCCCCGGCTCGCGCCTCCGCCCGGGTGCGTGGCGGGGCAGGGCCGCTCACGGCGCGCTCGATGGCGACCGCGCTCGGACCGTGCGCCCCTGTCCCGTCGCGGTCGTCCACCGCCGGCGAGGGCGTGCCGGCCGGCTGATCGGCGGCACCGACGGTGAGCGCGGCGATGGCCGTCGTGACGGGAACGGCGAGGACGAGGCCGATCGCCGACGCGAGCGTGCGCACGACCTCCTCCGAGAGCGACTCGGTCTGCAGCAGGTCGAGGACCGGCCGCTCATAGAGGAAGAGGAGCATGAGCACCGGCAGCGCGGCACCCGCATAGGCGAAGACGATGGTGTAGATGGTCGAGGCGATGTGGTCCCGACCGATGCGCATCCCGGAGCGGAACAGCTCGCGACGCCCCATCCCCGGCGCGGCGGCACGCAGCTCCCAGACGGCGGAGGACTGCGTGATCGTCACGTCGTTGAGGACGCCGAGCCCGGCCACGATGATGGCGCACGTCAGCAGCTCCTGCGGGTGCAGGGTCGTGACGAACGAGGACAGCGTCGCGCCCTCGTCGTCGGCGACGCCGCTCAGGCGGGCCAGGTCGACGCCGAGCAGGCCCAGAGCGGCCGTGATGCCGACGCCGAAGAGCGTGCCGGCGAGGGCCGTGCTCGTGCGAACGGACAGCCCGTGCGCCAGGTAGAGGACGACGAACATGATCGCCGAGCTGCCGACGACCGCCACGAGGAGGCCGGACTGCCCCTCGAGCAGAGCCGGGAGCATGAACCGGGCCACGACGAGCCCGCCGACTCCCAGCCCGACCAGGGCCAGGACGCCTCGCCAGCGCGCGACGACCGCGACCACGAGCACGAAGAGGCCGAGCATGAGCGAGAGCGGGGCACCCCGTTGGACCTGCAGGAACGAGAAGCCCTCCGGCTGGCCCTGCGCAGGGGGAGTCCTCAGCAGCTGCACGGTGTCGCCGGCGCGCAGCCCCGACTGGGACACCGCCGGAGGTACGGCGACGGTCACCGTCGGATGAACGTCCCCGGACGACGCGGTCGGGTGTTCCAGCTGCACCCGGACGGCCCCGCAGGTGGCGCCTGCCTCGGCGACGTCACCCCCCTGCCCGGCCGCCGGCCGGGCGCCGGTGGACGCGTCCTGACCCTCACAGGCGGGCAGCACCTCGAGCACCTCGGCCAGCGGGAAGGTGACCCCCGGCGCGGCGAAGTCGGTCGTGCCGACACGCCCCAGGGCACCGTGGTCGGAGGGCCAGAACCGCACGATGCCGAAGAGCGTCGCGGCCGCGGCGAGGACGACGAAGGTCGTCAGCGCGACACGGGCGAGGACGCCGACGGACACGTCCTGCTGCCGCTCGGGGGTACCTGGAAGGGCGCTGTGGCTGTGACCGCCGGACATGGTCCGGAGTGTCGCACAGCGTGTCCGGATCGATGCCGAGCGTGGCGCGCCGGGCCCGAGGGTGCCCGTTAGGCTGACCGCCGTGGGTGAGCAGAAGGACGCGGCGGACCGCGCGCACGTCGTGTCGAACGAGCTCCTGACCATCCCCAACGCGCTGTCCGTGTTGCGCCTCCTCGGGGTCCCGGTCTTCCTCTGGGCGATCCTCGCCGGACGCGACGGGCTGGCCCTGCTCCTGCTCGCGCTCTCCGGGATCACCGACTACCTCGACGGCAAGATCGCCCGGTCGTTCGACATGGAGTCGCGCCTCGGCCAGTTCCTCGACCCGATCGCCGACCGGCTCTACATCCTCACGACGCTGCTCGGGCTGGCCTGGCGCGATCTCATTCCGTGGTGGGTCGTCATCGTGCTCCTCGGGCGCGAGGCCGTCATGGGCGTCATGCTGCTGTTCCTGCGACTCCGCGGGCAGCTCGGCCTACCGGTCCACTACGTCGGCAAGGCCGCGACGTTCAACCTCCTGTACGCCTTCCCGCTGCTGCTGCTCGCCAACCGCGACGACTGGCTCGGTGACCTCGCCCGGCCGATCGGCTGGGGTTTCGCGTGGTGGGGCATCACGCTCTACTGGCTGGCTGCGGTGCTCTACGGCATCCACGCGCGGATCGTCCTGCGCGAGCGTGCCCGGGCGGTGAGCACGTGAGCACCGGCGCGCGGCGGCCCGACGCCTCGATGACGCTGATCACCTCGATGCTCGAGCGACCCCTCGACCCGGGGTACCAGCAGGCCGCCGAGCGACGGGCCGCGCAGGGACTGCCGAGGTCGACCTCGTACCGCACGCCTCTCGTCGTCGTGCTGGCCGTGCTCACCGGGTTCCTCTTCGCTGTCGCCGCCCTGTCGCTGAGGCCCAAACCCACCGCGGCGGCACAGCTCAAGGCCCAGCTCGTCAGCCGCATCGAGGACTTCCAGAAGCAGGCCAACGCGCAGGAGACCGCGATCACGACGCTGACGCGGCAGGTGCGTGACTACGAGGCGCTGGCCCTGCAGCAGAGCGGCGGCGGTGACCTCAGCGGCCAGATCGCAGCGCTCGAGGTCCAGGCGGGCACCGTGGCCCTCACCGGGCCCGGGCTGACGCTGACCCTCGACGACGCCGCGTCCACCGAGGCGGGCGGCGATGCCGGGTCGCGCCCGAGCAGCGGCTTCGAGCAGGGCCGGGTGACGTCGGCCGACCTCCAGATCATCGTCAACGGGCTGTGGGGGTCCGGCGCGGAGGCGATCTCGGTCAACGGACACCGGCTCAGCTCGACGGCCGCCATCCGGTTCGCCGGTCAGGCGATCATCGTCGACTTCCGACCGCTCGCCCGTCCCTACGTCGTCACCGCGCTCGGCGACGGCACCGGCATGCAGCAGCTGTTCGAGCAGTCCTTCGCGGGGGTCTACCTGTCGCAGCTGACCCAGGAGTTCAAGATCCGCTCGGTGCTCAAGGTCGCCGACAGCCTCACCGTCCCCGCCGACTCCGCGTCCCACCTCGAGGTCGCCCGGCCCCTGACGCCGTCGGGCTCGGCCACCACCTCGACGCCTGGCGTCACGCCACAGCGCAAGGCCGCGGCCGGCACGCCGCCGGCCGGCCCGGGCGCGGGCACCGACCGACCCGGCGGCATCGCCACCGATCGATCCGCCGTACCGACGACGAGCCTCGGCGGCAACAGTCAGGAGACCCCGTGATCCCCGTAGTCGGACTGCTCGCAGGCCTGGCGATCGGTCTGTTCCTGCACCCGTCGGTGCCGGTGTGGCTCCAGCCGTACCTGCCCATCGCCGTCATCGCGGCACTCGACGCGGTGTTCGGGGCCATCCGGGCCGTCCTCGACGGGATCTTCGACGACAAGGTGTTCGTCGTGTCGTTCCTGTCGAACGTCGTCGTCGCCGCCTTCATCGTCTTCCTCGGCGACCAGCTCGGCGTCGGCGCGCAGCTGTCGACCGGCGTGGTCGTCGTGCTCGGGGTGCGGATCTTCTCCAACGTCGCCTCGATCCGGCGGCACCTGTTCAGGGCCTGACGATGAGCCGTAGCCAACGCCAGCCCGACGGGACGCCCGAGTCGTCCCAGCCGTCCGCGTCGACTCCCGAGCCGGCAGCGGTCCCGGAGGCACCCGAGCCGGCCCCGGCAGCCGGGGCAGAGCTCGTGCCGGAAGCGCCTGAGCCGCCCGCTCCGCACGGTCTTGGCACCGGGACGTCGGCGGTGACCACCGAACCGGCCCGTCAGCCCGTCGAGGGCAGGGCGGCCTGGCACCGCCTCTTCGCGATGTCCCGCCCACGGGCCACGCGAGCCAACCTCCTCGGGGCCCTGCTCGCCGTGCTCCTCGGCGCCGGCATCGCGGCCCAGGTGCAGCTGACCAACGAGCGGGGACTGGACCAGCTGAGCCAGACCGACCTCGTCCGCGTCCTCGACGACATCTCGGTCAAGTCCTCGCGCCTCGACCAGCAGGTCCGCGAGCTGGAGGCGACCCGCGACCGGCTCAAGAGCGGGACCGGCACCGCCGCGGAGGCCCTCGACCAGGCCCAGAAGCGCGTCGACACGCTGGGGATCCTCGCCGGCACCATCGGCGCCACCGGCCAGGGCATCATCCTGACCGTCTCGGACCCCGACAAGCAGGTCACCGGTCCGGTCGTGCTCGACATCATCCAGGAGCTGCGCGACGCGGGTGCCGAGTCGATCGACGTCGGTGGCGTCCGCGTCGTCGCCTCCTCGTTCGTCGGTGACGCCGGCGGCGACCTGCTCGTGGACGGCAAGGCGATCACCCGCCCCATCGAGATCAAGGCCATCGGCGACGCCAAGACGCTCTCGTCCGCGATGACCATCCCGGGCGGGATCGTCGAGACGGTTCGCCAGAAGGGCGCCAACGCGAGCGTCATCGAGTCGGAGTCGATCCAGATCACCTCGGTCCACGAGCCGCGCCCGCTGACGCACGCGAAGCCGGTCGAGTGACCGCCCGGTCGCTGACGCGTCGCGGGCGACGTGGCATCCTCTCCCTTGCCGGTGGAGCGACGACACGTGTGCCTCACCCCCTGACCACCTCAGCGACGAGCTAGGAGCGACATGAGCGACCTCGAGTACCCCGCCGACCTGCGCTACACCAGCGACCACGAGTGGGTCCGGGTGGGCGACGACGGGGTCGTGCGCATCGGCATCACCGCCTTCGCGCAGGACGCCCTCGGGGACGTCGTGTACGTCTCGCTCCCGGCCGTCGGTGACTCCGTCGCGTCCGGGGACTCGTGCGGAGAGGTCGAGTCGACGAAGTCGGTCAGCGACATCTACGCCCCGCTCGACGGTGAGGTCACCGCCGTGAACCCGGCCCTCGACGCCTCGCCCGAGCTCATCAACTCCGACCCGTACGGCGAGGGCTGGATGTTCGAGATGCGCCCGAGCGACGCCGCGGCCGTCGACGGCCTGATGGACGCCCCGGCGTACACCGCCTCGCTGTCCTGACGTCCCACGTGCCCCACCGGAACGACCGGTAGCATCCGCGACACCCGCACGCCCCCTCACGTGCGGCCCGTCATGCCCGTCACGCCCGACCGGCCTGTACGCACCGACCGGCCCGTACACGCCGGTCGGTGTCCGGCAGGCGCGTCGGCGGGCGCGACGGGAACAGGCGTCAACTAGAGTGGTGACGCCCGCTTCGCCCCCACGACGGAGGAGGACGGCATGTCGAGCGACGACGATCACGGCACGCCTGACCGGGACGCCCCGAGCTCCGACTCCCAGAACCAGGAGGACCGCATGTCGAGCGACCACTTCGACTCCGACGACACGAACGTCGAGCCGCGCACCATGCGGTTCCAGGGCGTCCCGGCCCAGGACGCCGAGCACCTGGACCCGCGCGGGCTGACCGCCGAGGACCAGGCCACGATCGAGGCGCTGCGCCCGGGTACGGCCCTGCTCGTCGTCCTGCGCGGCCCCAACACCGGTGCGCGCTTCCTCCTCGACGACCAGGAGGTCGCGGCGGGGCGCCACCCCGACTCCGACATCTTCCTCGACGACGTCACCGTGTCCCGCAAGCACGCCCTGTTCGTCAAGCAGGGTGAGCGCTACGTCGTGCGCGACGCCGGGTCCCTCAACGGGACGTACGTCAACCGCGAGCGCATCGACGAGGCACCGCTGCACACCGGCGACGAGGTGCAGATCGGCAAGTTCCGCCTCGTCTACTACGCCGCCTGACCGACGGGATGCCCACGGGGACGACGGGCGAGGCCGACCCGGCCTCGGGGCCACGCCTGACCATCGGCAAGGTCATCGCCGCGCTCTCCGAGGAGTTCCCCGACGCCACGGCGTCCAAGATCCGCTTCCTCGAGGCCGAGGGCCTCGTGACGCCGCACCGCACGGCGTCCGGCTACCGCACCTACTCGGAGGCGGACGTCGAGCGGCTGCGGTACGTCCTCGCGGCCCAGCGCGACCGGTTCTGGCCGCTCAAGGTCATCCGTGAGGCGCTCGACGCGCTCGACCGTGGCCTGACGGACGCCGGCACCGGGGGAGGGCGGCCCCGCCCGCCCGAGTCGGTCACCGACCCCGACGTGCCGGACGCATCCGTCCTCCTCCCGCGATCGGGGGTCACGCTCACCGGGCCGGAGCTGCGTGAGGCCACCGGCATCGACCGGGCGACGATGCACGCCCTCGAGTCCTTCGGCCTGCTCGTGCCCGACGCCTCGGGGCACTACGCGCAGGACCAGCTGGCCGTCGCGGCGGCCGCGAACGCGCTGGCCGCGCACGGCCTCGAGCCCCGGCACCTGCGGCCCTTCCGCACCGCGGCCGACCGCGAGATCGGGCTCGTCGACCAGGTCCTGGCCACCCACCGCGACGACGACACCCGCCCCGAGCGGGCGGCCGAGATCGCGGCCTCGTGCATCGCCCTGCACGTCGCGCTAGTCAAGGCGGGCCTCGCCCGCTGAGCCGCCCGGAGCGGCTGGTCGATGGGCCGGTGCACAGTCTCTCTCACGCACATCGGCGGGTGGATCGGCTTGTGGCAGCGCGCCCGTGATCCCGCCGCCGACCCTCAGGACCCCCCGACGCGAGGGCACGCGCGGGGTACGGTGGAGGAGTGAGAGAGGTCGATGTCCTGGGCGTCCGGGTCGAGATGCCGACGAACAACCCGATCGTGCTGCTGCGCGAGCGCGACGGAGGCCGCTACCTGCCGATCTGGATCGGTGCTGCCGAGGCTGCGGCGATCACCTACGCCCAGCAGGGCGTCGTCCCGCCGCGCCCCCTGACGCACGACCTGCTTCGTGACGTCCTGGCAGTCCTCGGCCACGAGCTGACCGAGGTGCGCATCGTCGCCCTCAAGGACTCGGTCTTCCACGCGGCGCTCATCGTCGACGGCTCGATCGAGATCAGCTCTCGGGCGAGCGACGCCATCGCCCTCGCCCTGCGCACCGGGTCACCGGTGCTCGTCGACCCTGCGATCCTCGACGAGGCCGCCATCGTCGTCAGCTCCGAGGAGGACGACGAGGTCGAGCGGTTCAAGGAGTTCCTCGACCACGTCTCGGCGGAGGACTTCGACGGGCCCGCCGGCGACGAGCCGGGTGGGGACCCCGACCGGCCGGGGCAGCCGGGCCAGGGGGAGTGACCAACCTTCACGTTGAGGTCGAAGGTGAAAGTGGTCGACGGCAACGGCGACACGCCGACGCCGCAGCCGCCCGGTGATTGACGCCCACCTACCCGAGTCCTACCGTCGGATAACGACGTGTGTGTAGTTATCCCGATGTCGTCTGCGCACGTCGCGCAGGCTCAGCCCGAGGAGGACGGCATGGCCGCCATGGAGAACGCACCCGAACCGGGTCGCACGGTGCCCAGCGGCGCCCAAGGTCTGCTCTTCACCGACGACCTGCCCGTCCTCGCCGAGGACATCGGCTACCGCGGCCCCACGGCCTGCCGAGCGGCCGGCATCACCTACCGGCAGCTCGACTACTGGGCCCGGACCGGCCTCGTCGAGCCCTCGGTCCGCAGCGCGACCGGTTCCGGCACCCAGCGCCTCTACGGGTTCCGCGACATCCTCGTGCTCAAGGTCGTCAAGCGGCTCCTCGACACCGGCGTCTCCCTGCAGCAGATCCGGGTGGCCATCGGCCACCTGCGCGAGCGCGGCGTCGAGGACCTCGCCCAGATCACCCTGATGAGCGACGGCGCGTCGGTCTACGAGTGCACGTCCGCCGACGAGGTCATCGACCTCGTCCAGGGCGGGCAGGGGGTCTTCGGCATCGCCGTCGGACGCGTGTGGCGCGAGGTCGAGGGCGAGCTCGCCCAGCTGCCGAGCGAGCGGCCGGACGACGACGCCCCGGCCGAGCACCCCGGTGACGAGCTGACCGCTCGCCGCCACGCGCGCCGGATGGCCTGAGGGCGCGGCAGGCACCAGGCACCCCAGCACGTCGCGCCGTCCACGAGGGCCCACCCGGCACGTCCGGGACGGGCCCTCGGGCGTCGGCTGCTAGATTTGGTGTGCCGATCACCCTGCGTGGGAGAGTCCTCGAGGTGTCAACACCTGCGAGGCGCCGAAGGGGCAACATTCCCCGGAACCTCTCAGGCGCCAGGACCACGCGGGCCAGGCACCTCTGGAGCTCTCGGGCGACAGACGGGGAGCGTGTGTCATCCGCTCATCCCCACCAGGAGCCCCGCATGTCGACCGACCAGCTCGCCGCCGCGACCCCGACGCCCACCACCCCCGCCGACGGTTTCGCCGACTTCATCGGCCGGCACGTCGGTCCCCGCGCGGACGACGTCGCCCGGATGCTCGACGTGGTGGGCCAGCCGAGCCTCGACGCCCTCTGTGACCGGGCCATTCCCGGCGCCATCCGGGAGCAGACCCCGCTGCGCCTCGAGGCGGCCGCCAGCGAGAGCGCCGTCATCGACGAGCTGCGTCGGTTCGCCTCGCGCAACACCGTGCTCACCTCGCTCATCGGCCTCGGCTACTACGGCACCGTCACCCCGCCGGTCGTGCGCCGCAACGTGCTCGAGAACCCGGCCTGGTACACCGCGTACACCCCGTACCAGCCGGAGATCTCCCAGGGCCGGCTGGAGGCCCTGCTCAACTTCCAGACCGTCGTCACCGACCTCACCGGCCTCGACGTCGCCGGCTCGTCCCTGCTCGACGAGGCCACCGCGGCGGCCGAGGCGATGTCGCTGATGCACCGGGCCACCCGGGCCAAGGCCGAGGCCGTCGTCCTCGTCGACGAGCTCGTCTTCCCGCAGACCATCGCCGTCATGCGCACCCGTGCGGAGGCCATCGGGCTGCCCCTCGTCGTCACCGACCTGCGCTCGGTCAGCGATACCGAGGCGCTGGCCACGGCGGCCGGCGGCGCCCCGGTGGCGGGCGTCGTAGTCCCGTACCCCGACGCGTCCGGGCAGCTGCACGACTGGTCGACGCTCGCGGAGGCGGTGCATGCCGCGGGTGGCCTCGTCAGCGCGTGCGCGGACCTGCTGGCCCTGACGCTCGTCGCGGCTCCGGGGGAGTGGGGCGCGGACATCGCCGTCGGGAGCGCCCAGCGGTTCGGCGTGCCGATGGGCTTCGGCGGCCCCCACGCCGGCTACATGTCGGTCCACCGGGGTCTCGAGCGCCAGCTGCCCGGTCGCCTCGTCGGCGTCTCCGTCGACGCCGACGGCCACCAGGCCTACCGCCTGGCGCTGCAGACCCGCGAGCAGCACATCCGACGCGAGAAGGCGACCTCGAACATCTGCACCGCGCAGGTGCTGCTCGCCGTCATGGCGAGCATGTACGCGGTGTGGCACGGTCCGGCGGGCCTCGTCGGCATCGCACGCCGCGTCGGCGGCCTGACCGCGGGCCTGCGCGCGCGCCTCGTGGCCGGTGGCGTCGACGTCGAGACGACCGCCTTCTTCGACACCCTGACGGTCGTCGTGCCCTCCCGCGCCGACGACGTAGTCACCGCCTTCGCCGACCGGGGCATGAACGTGCGCCGCGTCGACACCGACCGTGTCTCGTTGAGCCTCGACGAGACCTCCACGGCCGCAACGGTGTCCGCCGTCCTCGCCGCTCTCGGCCTCGACGCGTCCGACGTCGCCGAGCCGGCATCGGACGGCGACGCCGGCGTGGCGACCGGTGTGCCGAGGCAGCTCGAGCGCACGTCCGAGTTCCTGACCCACCCGGTCTTCCATGCGCACCACTCGGAGACCGCGATGCTGCGCTACCTGCGCCGCCTCGCCGACCGCGACTTCGCGCTGGACCGCGGCATGATCCCGCTCGGTTCCTGCACGATGAAGCTCAACGCGACCACCGAGATGGAGGCCATCACCTGGCCGGAGTTCGCGAACCTGCACCCGTTCGCCCCGGCCGACCAGTCCGAGGGCATCCGCGCCCTCATCGACGAGCTCGCCGCGTGGCTGTGCGAGATCACCGGCTACGACGCCGTGTCGCTGCAGCCGAACGCCGGCTCGCAGGGCGAGTTCGCCGGACTGCTCGCGATCCACGCGTACCACCAGGCACGGGGCGAGGGCCACCGCCGGGTCTGCCTGATCCCGGCGAGCGCCCACGGCACCAACGCCGCGTCGGCGGTCATGGCCGGACTGACGGTCGTCGTCGTCAAGACCGCCGCGGACGGCACCGTCGACATGGACGACCTGCGCGCCAAGATCGAGGCGCACCGCGACGACCTCGCCGCGATCATGGTCACCTACCCCTCGACGCACGGGGTCTACGAGGACACCATCACCGAGCTGTGCGAGCTCGTCCACGACGCGGGCGGCCAGGTGTACGTCGACGGCGCCAACCTCAACGCGCTCGTCGGCCTGGCCCAGCCCGGCCGGTTCGGCGCCGACGTCAGCCACCTCAACCTGCACAAGACGTTCTGCATCCCGCACGGCGGCGGCGGCCCGGGCGTCGGACCGGTCGCCGTGCGCGCCCACCTCGCGCCGCACCTGCCCAACCACCCGCTCGCACCCGAGGCCGGTCCCGCGACCGGGGTGGGCCCGATCTCGGCGGCGCCCTACGGCTCGGCGAGCATCCTGCCGATCTCGTGGGCCTACGTCCGGCTCATGGGGGGTGCCGGCCTGCGGCACGCCACGCAGACCGCTGTCCTCAACGCCAACTACGTCGCCGCTCGGCTGCGTGAGCACTACCCGGTCCTCTACTCCGGCACCGACGGCCTCGTCGCGCACGAGTGCATCCTGGACCTACGGGCCCTCACGGCCCGCACGGGTGTCACGGTCGACGACGTCGCCAAGCGCCTCATCGACTACGGCTTCCACGCGCCCACGATGAGCTTCCCGGTGGCCGGCACCCTCATGGTCGAGCCGACCGAGTCGGAGAACCTCGACGAGCTGGACCGGTTCTGCGACGCGATGGTCGCCATCCGCGAGGAGATCGAGCAGGTCGGTCGCGGCGAGGTCGCCGTGGCCGACAGCGTGCTGCGGCACGCCCCGCACACCTCGATGCGCCTCGCGGGCGAGTGGGACCACCCGTACGACCGCGCCACGGCTGCCTTCCCCGTCGGCGTGTCCGCCCCGGACAAGTACTGGCCGCCGGTGAGCCGCATCGACGGCGCCTACGGCGACCGGAACCTCGTGTGCTCCTGCCCGCCGCCGGAGGCGTTCGAGGGCTGAAACACCCCGGGGGAATTTCTCGCGTCGAGCCCGCGAGTGTGGTTGTCTCGGCTCGTGGGCGCCGACGTCGAGCAGGCCAGGTACACCCGGGAGCAGCGGCAGCAGTACCGGGAGAAGGTCCGCCGCGACCTCGACGTGTTCGAACGGATGCTCGGCAAGAGCGAGTTCGAGTTCGACCGGCCCATGACCGGGCTCGAGATCGAGCTCAACCTCGTCTCCGAGGACCTCGGGCCCAAGCTCGACAACAAGGTCGTCCTCGAGCAGATCGCCGACGAGAACTTCCAGACCGAGCTCGCCCGCTACAACATCGAGCTCAACGTCCACCCGCGCCCGCTGCCCGGGGACTCGGCGCTCGAGCTCGAGCAGCACCTGCGCGAGTCGCTCAACCAGGCCTCGGCGCGCGCGGCCGACCTCGGCGTCGGCATCGTGGCCATCGGCATCCTGCCGACGATCATGGCCGAGCACTTCGAGGGCGACTGGATCAGCGAGAACATCCGCTACGCGGCTCTCAACAACGCCGTCCTCGACGCGCGCGGCGAGGACGTCTGGCTCGAGCTCGAGGGCCCGACCGGCGAGCGCATCGCCCGCTACTCCGACAGCCTGGCGCCGGAGTCGGCGTGCACCTCGATCCAGCTGCACGTGCAGGTGCAGCCGGAGCGGTTCGCCGACCACTGGAACGCCGCGCAGGTCCTCGCCGGCCCGCAGCTGGCCCTCGGCGCGAACTCGCCGTTCTTCCTCGGGCAGCGGCTCTGGGCGGAGACCCGCATCCCGCTGTTCACGCAGTCCACCGACACCCGTTCGGTCGAGCTGAAGAACCAGGGCGTCCGGCCGCGGGTCTGGTTCGGGGAGCGGTGGATCACCTCGATCTTCGACCTCTTCGAGGAGAACGTCCGCTACTTCCCCGCCCTGCTGCCGGAGATCTCGGACGAGGAGCCCGAGGAGGTGTTCGAGCGCGGTGAGGTGCCCGCGCTCAAGGAGCTGCGCCTGCACAACGGCACCGTGTACCGCTGGAACCGACCCATCTACGACATCGTCGGCGGCCGCCCGCACCTGCGGGTCGAGAACCGGGTGCTGCCGGCCGGGCCGAGCATCGCCGACGTCCTCGCCAACGCGGCCTTCTACTACGGGACGCTGCGCTACCTCGCCGAGGAGGACCGTCCGGTGTGGACCCGGATGAGCTTCTCGGCCGCGGAGGCGAACTTCGAGGAGGGCGCGCGGCTCGGGATCGACGCCCGGACGTACTGGCCCGGCTTCGGTGAGGTGCCGACGACCGAGCTGGTCCTGCGCCGGCTGCTGCCGATGGCCCACGAGGGCCTCGACCGCTGGGGCGTGTCGGCGGCGGTCCGCGACCGGTACCTGACGATCATCGAGCAGCGCTGCCTCAACGGCGTCAACGGCGCCTCGTGGCAGACCGAGTGCGTCGCCCGGCTCGAGGCGCAGGGCCTGACCCGCGACAAGGCGCTGCGCGAGATGCTCGCGCGCTACATCGAGGGGATGAGCGCCAACGCGCCGGTCCACACGTGGGAGCTGCCCTGACGCGTGGGCCTCAGGCGTCCTTGAGCAGCCGCCAGGGCGAGAGGTTGAACGAGCCGATGCAGCGCGTCGACCGGTGGTGGGTCAGGACGCTCATCGACCCGGCGTCGAGGACCAGCTGCTGGCCGAAGCGCGGGTCGACACCGAGGTAGACCGCGGTGAGGACGCGCAGGGCGTGGCCGTGCCCGAAGAGCGCGACGTTCCCCTCCTGGAGGTCGGGCCACACCTTGTCGATGACCTGCTGGCCCCGTGCGGCGACCTGCTCGACGGTCTCGCCGGGTGTGACACCGGGCTTCACGCCGTCGACGAACACCTCCCACGGGTGGCCGACCTCGGCGCTGATCTGCTTCGTCGTGATGCCCTCGTAGGCGCCGTAGTCCCACTCGCGCAGGAGCGGCTCGACCTCGAAGTCGCCGAGGCCGGCGAGCTCGGCCGTGCGACGGGCGCGCTGCAGCGGCGAGACGAGGACCCGCGTGAAGGTGCGCGCGCGGAGGATGTCGGCGAGCTCGCAGGCCGCCTGCTCACCCTCGGGCAGGAGCGGCAGGTCCGTGGTGCCGGTGTGCTGGCCGGTGAGCGACCACTCGGTCTCGCCGTGCCGGAACAGGTAGAGGTCGCCGGGAACGGCGCTGTCGCGCTGGGCCATGGGCGCCATCCTCGCACCTGCTCGGGCAGACTCGCCCCATGGACCTGCCGTTCGAGCTGCTCAACGTCTTCGCCGTCGAGGGCGACCCGTTCTCGGGCAACCCCCTGTGCGTCTTCACCGACGCCGGGGGCCTGGGGGAGGCCGCGATGCAGCGGTGGGCCCGCCAGTTCAACCTCAGCGAGACGACGTTCGTCACGGGGCAGGACGGCGCGGGCGAGGCGTCGGTGCGGATCTTCACCCCCGACCACGAGATGCCGTTCGCCGGCCACCCGACGCTCGGTACCGCGGAGGTCGTCGCCGGGCTCGTCAGCGGCCGTCCGCCGAACCGGGTCGACCTGACCATGCCCGCGGGGCGCATCCCGGTCGAGCGGGTCGAGGGCGGCTGGCGCCTCGACGCACCGACCGCCCGGACCCGTCCGGTCGACGCGAGCCCGGCCGACCTGGCCACCGCCCTCGGGCTCGAGCAGGCGGCCGTGGTCGAGGCGTCGTGGGTCGACGCCGGCGTCGAGCAGCTCATCGTGCGCCTGCGCGACGTCGAGGACGTGCGGGCCTGCGTCGCCGACCCGCGGCTCATGGCCCGGCACATGGCGTCCCCGGGTCACCCGCCGCACGTCTACGTGTGGGCCTGGACCGGCCCCGGCAGCATCGAGGCCCGGCTCTTCTTCACCCAGGGGTCTGCAGTCGCCGAGGACCCCGCCACCGGCTCCGCCTGCGCCAACCTCGGCGGGTGGCTGGCCGAGCAGGGCCGGCGCGACGCGGTGATCGAGGTGAGCCAGGGCGCCGCGGTCGGGCGTCCGTCCCGGCTCGTCCTCGAAGTGGACGCCGCCGGAGGGGTGCACGTCGGTGGCCGCGTCGAGCGGGTCGGCGCGGGCGCGTGCCGCGACGCCACCGCGGCGGGACGGGAGCGCTGAGGTGGGTGTCTACATCGGCTTCCTGCGGGCCGTCAACGTCGGCAAGCGCCAGGTGCGCATGGAGCGACTCCGACAGGTGCTGTCGGAGCACGGCTTCCGCGACGTCGAGACCCACATCCAGACCGGCAACGTCAAGGTCACCTCGCCGATGCGCAGCGCCGCCAAGGTCGAGAAGGAGCTGCACCGACTCATCAGCGACGCGTTCGGGTTCGACGTGCCCGTCGTCGTCCGGACGCCGGCGCAGCTGCGCCGGCTCGCCGAGGAGGCCGAGCAGCTGGACTCGCCCATCGCGCCCGACGCCCGACGCTACGTCACGTTCATGACCGGCGACCTGGATCCCGACGGCGTCGAGGCGCTGCACGCCTGGGACGTACCGACCGAGGCGGCCCGCGTCCTCGGCACCGACATCGTGCTGTTCCTGTCCGACGGCGTGCAGGGCGCCCGGCTGACCCACGCCCGCATCGAGCGGCTCACCGGCGCCGTCGGCACCGCCCGCAGCATCACCGTGGTCCGGGCCCTCGCCGACAGGTGGTGCCCCTGAGGCCCGACCGGCGCGGTTGCGCCTGAGCCGTGGCGCGCGTCAGAGGCGCGACCGGCGGACCAGCTCGAAGCAGACGACCGCCGCGGCCGCCGACACGTTGAGCGACTCGACCCCCGAGGCCATCGGGATCGAGACCCACGTGTCGACGAGCCGCGCGACGTCGGGGGACAGGCCGGCCGTCTCGCTGCCGAGGACGAACGCGACCGGCGTGGGCAGGTGCGCCGCGAAGAGGTCGTCGTCACCGGACGCGTCGAGCCCCACGACGTGGAAGCCGTGGTCCTTGAGGGTGGCCACGGCCTCGGCGGCTGTGGCGGTCTTGAGGATCGGCGCGCGGAACGCGACGCCGGCCGAGGCCTTGACGACCAGCGGGTCGAGGGAGGCGACCCCGCGACGGGGGACGACGACGCCGTCCACCCCGGCGGCCGTCGCGGACCGCAGGATCATGCCGACGTTCGCGGGCGTGGTGATGCCGTCGAGGACGAGGACGGCGCCGAGCGTGGTCGCGGGCTCCCCGAGCGCGCCGGCCGGGAGGCCCTGCCCCCCGACGAGCGCGGCGAGCGCCGCGCCGAGGGGACGCATCCGCGGCGCCACGACGTCGGCGAGCACACCCTGGTCCTGGCGCCCGTTGCCGGCCAGCTTCTTGACGCGCTCGGCGCTGGCCCGCTGAACCGGGACGCCGCGACGGCGGGCGGCCTGCTCGATCTCGCGGATGCCGGATCCGCGGACCCCCTCGGCGACGACGACCTTGTCGACGTGCAGGCCGGCGTCGAGGAGCACCTCGTGGACCGGGTTTCGCCCGTAGACGGTGATGAACCGGTCCTTGGGGGACACGGGCTCGGCCTGCCCCGGGTGGCCGGTGCCCGGGCGGGTGGTGCGTGGGTCCTGCGAGCTCACGGCGTCAGGATGTCACAGGCAGGGTGAGGGCCCGGCGCGTTCGGCACGGTGCCGGTGCCCGGCCCGTCCGTGGAGGCCGCCGACGCAGGCATGATGGGCCCGGACCCGAGGCCGGGAATGGGCCGGGGAGGTCCCGCGTTCTGCAAGTTGAATTCTCAACAACCAAGGAGCTGGGAGCCATGCAGTTCGGGATCTTCACCGTCGGCGACGTCACGACCGACCCCACCAGGGGACGGACGCCGACCGAGCACGAGCGGATCAAGGCCACCGTGGCCATCGCAAAGAAGGCCGAGGAGGTCGGGCTCGACGTCTTCGCCACCGGGCAGCACCACAACCCGCCCTTCGTCGCCCCGGGCAACCCGCCCGTGCTGCTGGCCAGCATCGCGGCCCAGACCGAGCGGATCATCCTGTCGACGTCGACGACCCTCATCACGACGACCGACCCCGTGCGCATCGCCGAGGACTACGCGATGCTCCAGCACCTGGCCGAGGGCCGCGTCGACCTCATGATGGGCCGTGGCAACACCGGCCCGGTGTACCCGTGGTTCGGCAAGGACATCCGCGAGGGACTGCAGCTGGCCATCGAGAACTACGCGCTCCTGCACCGGCTGTGGCGCGAGGACGTCGTCGACTGGCAGGGCAACTACCGCACCCCGCTGCAGGGCTTCACGTCGACGCCGCGCCCGCTCGACGGCGTGCCGCCGTTCGTCTGGCACGGCTCGATCCGCAGCCCGGAGATCGCCGAGCAGGCCGCGTACTACGGTGACGGCTTCTTCTCCAACCACATCTTCTGGCCCGCGAGCCACACCGCCCAGATGGTGCAGCTCTACCGCCGGCGCTTCGAGCACTACGGCCACGGCACCGCCGACCAGGCCATCGTCGGCCTCGGCGGTCAGGTGTTCATGCGCAGGAACAGCCAGGACGCGGTCCGCGAGTTCCGTCCGTACTTCGACAACGCGCCGGTCTACGGCCACGGGCCGTCGCTCGAGGACTTCACCGCCCAGACGCCGCTGACCGTCGGCAGCCCGCAGGAGGTCATCGAGCGCACCCTCGGGTTCCGCGACTACGTCGGCGACTACCAGCGCCAGCTCTGGCTCATGGACCACGCCGGCCTGCCGCTCAAGACCGTCCTCGAGCAGCTCGACATCCTCGGCGAGGAGGTCGTGCCCGTCCTGCGCCACGAGTTCGCCGCCCTGAAGCCGGCCCACGTGCCGGACGCCCCGACCCACGCCGGCCTCGTCGCGGCCGCGGGTGGCGCGCACGACGCCACCGTGTACGCCCCCGCCGACGACGTCACCGGCGCCTCGCCCGACGCGGCGCACGCCCAGCCCACCGAGACCACCGAGCCCACCGAGACCACCGTGGAGGTGACCCGATGACCACCCGTCCCACCGACCTGCGCCGGCCGGTCCACCTCGCCGTCGTCACGGCCGGACTGACCCAGCCGTCCTCGACGCGGCTGCTCGCCGACCGCCTCACCGAGGCCGTCGTACGCGCCCTCGCCCCCCGCGAGGTCGTGGTGGAGGTCGTCGAGGTGCGCGACATCGCCCACGAGCTGACCGACAACGTCCTCACGGGCTTCGCGGCGCCCGAGCTGCAGTCGCGGCTCGACGCCATCGCCGGGGCGGACGCCGTCATCGTCGCCACGCCGGTCTACGCAGCCTCCTACAGCGGGCTGTTCAAGATGCTCGTCGACGTGCTGCCGAAGGACGCCCTGCGGGACACGCCGGTCCTGCTCGGCGCCACCGGGGGCACGGCCCGCCACTCGCTGGCGATCGACCACGCGCTGCGGCCCCTCTTCGCCCACCTCGGCGCCCTCGTCGCCCCGGTCGCCGTCTTCGCGGCGTCCGAGGACTGGGGCAGCGTCGAGGCCGGCCGGCTCGGCGAGCGCATCACGCGCGCGGGTGCCGCCTTCGCCGGGCTCGTGTCGGGCGCGCCGCGACGCGAGCGCGTCGACCCCTTCGAGGACGTCACGCCGTTCGCGGCGCTGCTCGACGGGTTGAGCGCCTGAGGGCCTGACCGCCGAAAGCGGTGGACGCACGCCGGAGCCGCGGCCCACGACGGGTCGCGGCTCCGGTGCGTCGGCGGGACGGGCCCGGCCCATTCGGCGCAGAGGACGCGGGAACGGGCAGACTCGGGCCGTGACCTCCATGCCGGCGAGCCGACCCGGGCCCGCCCTCGCCCGCCGCCTGACGACGACCGACGCGACCCTCATCGGCGTCGGCTCGATGGTGGGCGCGGGCCTGTTCACCGCGTTCTCGCCTGCCGCCGCATCGGCCGGCTCCTGGCTCCTCGGTGCGCTGCTGCTGGCGGGGCTCGTCGCCATCTGCAACGCTGCGTCGTCGGCCCAGCTGGCGGCCCAGTACCCCACGTCGGGCGGCACCTACGTCTACGGCCGTGAGCGACTCGGACCGTGGTGGGGCTTCGTCGCCGGCTGGGGCTTCGTCGTCGGCAAGACGGCCAGCTGCGCGGCGATGGCGCTCGCCTTCGCCGCCTACGTCGTCCCACCCACCTGGCAGCGCCCCGTTGCCGCCGTCACCGTCGCCGCGCTCGTCGGCGTCAACTACCGCGGCATCACCCGCACGGCCGCCCTGACCCGCGCGCTCGTCACGGTCGTCCTCGTCCTGCTCACCGTCGTGCTCGTCTCGGCCGCCGTCCTCAGGTGGGACGCGCCGCCCGTCGACTCAGCACAGGTTGCCTCCGGCTCCGCCGGCCTCGGCGGTGTGCTCCAGGGCGCAGCCCTGCTCTTCTTCGCCTTCGCGGGCTACGCGCGCGTCGCCACGCTCGGCGAGGAGGTGCTCGACCCCTCGCGGACGATCCCGCGCGCCGTCGCCTTCAGCTTCGCCGTCGTCGTGCCGATCTACGCGCTCACCGGCGCGCTGCTGCTGCACGTGCTGGGACCGACCGCCACGGCGGCGTCGCCGGCACCCGTTCGCACCGCGGCTTCGGTCGCGCAGGGGCCGGACGGGTGGCTCGTGTGGGTCACCGCTGCCGCGGCCGCCGTCGCGACGCTCGGCGCGCTGCTCGCCCTCGTCGCCGGGGTCGGCCGGACGGCGCTGGCGATGGCCCGGGAGGGGGACCTGCCCCGCCGGCTGTCGGCCGTCCACCCCCGCTTCGCCGTGCCGCACGTGGCGGAGCTGACCCTCGGTGCCCTCGTCATCGCCCTCGTCCTGCTCACCGACCTGCGCGGCGTCATCGGCTTCTCCTCGTTCGGCGTCCTGACCTACTACGCCGTGGCCAACGCAGCGGCGCTGACCCAGACGTCGGAGCACCGGCGGTATCCGCGGGCCGTGGCGGTTTTCGGCCTCGTGGGCTGCCTCGCCCTCGCCTGGGCGGTCCCGCTGGGCTCCCTGGTCGCCGGTGTCGGGGTGCTCGCGGCGGGCCTGCTCGGCCGGCTCGTCGTGGTCCGCGCGAGGCGGGCCGGACCCTCCTGAGCGTCGTGCACGCCCAGGCGGCGACCGGATGGCACACGCCGGGGACCGCTCCCCATGGACCCGTGACCCCCGGGGCCCTAGCGTGACCGCACCGCTGCTGGAGGAGGTGCGTGCCGTGCTCTACCGCAAGGGGGCCGACCCGGAGGCGCTCGACCGGGTGGCCGTCGAGCTCGCCCGTAGTGCACGAGACGTCGACGGGGTCCGCATCGACGCGTCCCGTGCGGTCTCGATGCTCGGGCAGGCCTGGGGCGGCGACGACGCCGACCGCCTGACCGAAGACTGGCAGCGCGCGGCGGCCCAGCTGTCCCTGCTCGGGACGCGGCTCGACGACCTGGCGACCAGGCTGCGCGACAACGCCCGGGGCCAACGCGCCGCGAGCGGTCCAGCCGGACCGAGCACTGCCGGCGGTGCCATTGGTGCCGGAGGCCGCACCCCGTGGCCGCCCTGGCCGTTCGGTGGTCTCGGGCCGACACCCGGGCCCCCGCCGACCGGGCCGGGTGGACCCGAGCCACGGCCGCTCGCCGAGGAGACGCGCGGCACCGAGCCGCGTCCTGTCGACCTCGAGCTGGCCCGGCTGGCGCGGGGCGTCTACGACGGGACGGGCACCGAACGGTTCGTCGCAGTGGCCGACGACGACCTGCGCGCGCTCGGCATCGACCCGTCGCGGCTCACCGGACCGGGTGGCTTCCAGGCCCAGGTGTACGCCGACAGCGACGGTGGCTACGTCCTCGCGTTCGCCGGCACCGACCCGACGAGCGTCGGCGACTGGGCCACCAACATCCAGCAGGGCACCGGGCAGCTGAGCACCCAGCACCTGCAGGCCATCGGCCTGGCCCGGGACCTCGACTCCGCCGTCGGGCCGGACCACCTCGTCCTGACCGGGCACTCCCTCGGCGGCGGGCTGGCCAGCACGGCCGCGGCGGCCACGGGACAGCCCGCCGTCACCTTCAACGCCGCCGGCGTGCACCCCAACACGCTGCTCGCCGCCGCCGCGCTCGGGGGCGGGCACGTCGGCATCGCCCCCGACCAGGTGCGCAACTACCACGTGCGCGGTGAGCTGCTCACGACCCTGCAGAACCCGCTCGGCTCCTTCGTCGACCACGTGCCGTTCGGCATCGGCGACAACGTCCTGGCGCCCGACGCGCTCGGCACCCAGATCGCGCTCGACCCGGCCGAGCGGCCGCGCGTGTCCGTGTCCGGCTGGGCGGCCGTGAGCCCGGTCGTCGGTGTCGTCGACGTCGCCGTGGACCTCGGCAGCTGGTCGGTGCACGAGCACCAGGCGCCCTCGGTCATCGAGGCCATGGAGGCGAGCACCTGGTTCGGCAAGCAGTGAGCCCGCCGCCGCACGCGTGGTCAGGTCAGGCCGAGGCGGTCGACGACGAGGTCGGCGATGGCCAACGACGCGGTGGCGGCGGGGGAGGGCGCATTGCGGATGCAGAACACCGGGCCCACGCGGCTGAAGCGGAAGTCCTCCACGAGCGAGCCGTCGGCGTCCATGGCCTGTGCCCGTACGCCGGCCGGGGCCGTGAGGACGTCCGAGGTCCGCAGCTCGGGCACGTACCGACGGACCCGGGCGACGTACGTCCGCCGGCTGAGCGAGCCCGCGAGCTCGTGCAGCCCGGTGCGCACGTTGGCACGCGCGAAGCGCCGGAACCCGGGTGATGCCGCGAGCCGGCGCAGCTGGTCGAGGTCGACGTCGCCACGACGATAGCCCTCGCGGGCGGTGGCCAGGACGGCGTTGGGTCCGAGGAGCACCTCGCCGTCGGTGCGCCGCGTGAGGTGCACGCCGAGGAACGGGTACCGCGGGTCGGGGACCGGGTAGACGAGGCCCTTGACGAGGTGGCGCGCCTGCGGACGGAGGCGCAGGTACTCGCCACGGAAGGGCACGATGCGCGGGTCGGGGCCGTCACCCGCGAGCACCGCGAGCCGGTCGGCGCCCAGACCGGCCGCGAGGACCACGACGTCGGCGGTGACCACCCGGCCGTCGGGCGCGGTCAGCCGGACCGGTTCCGAGCCCCCTCGGCGCACGTCGACGACGTCGAAGTCGGTGACGAGCGTGGCACCCGCGCGCGACGCGTCCTCGAGGAACGACCGCGCGACCGCGCCGAAGTCGGTGACGGCGGTCGTCGGGGACAGCAGGGCGGCGCGTCCGGCGACGTGCGGCTCGACGGCTCGCAAGCCGTCGGGCCCCAGACGCTCGAGGCCGGGGACGCCGTTGGCGCGGGCCCGTCGCTCGAGCTCCCGCAGCCGCAGCTCCTCCTCGGCGTCGAGCGCCACGACGACCTTGCCCAGCTCGTCGTAGGGCAGGCCGCGCTCGCGGCAGTACGCGGAGAGCCTGCGCACGCCCTGACGCGAGAGGCGTGCCTTGTCCGAGCCCGGCGCGTAGTAGACGCCGGCATGGACCACCCCGCTGTTGTGGCCGGTCTGGTGCCGGCCGGGCGTGGCCTCCTTCTCGACGACCGTGACCACGGGACGCGGGGCGAGCGAGACGAGCCGGCGCGCCACCGCGGCACCGACGATGCCGGCGCCGACGACCGCGACGTGCGTCCGGCTCACACTCCGGTCACCCGCTCTGCTCGACGGCCTCGATGTCGGCCCGCGTGGCCGGGACGACGTGCGCCGCGTACGGCTCGCGGTGCCGAGCGACCCAGGCGCGGATGTACGGGCACAGGGCGACCACGACGCGTCCGGACTCGATCGTCGCGTCGAGGGCCGTCCGCGCCAGCCGGCTCGCCAGGCCGTGGCCCTCCAGCTCGGGGCGCACCTCGGTGTGGAAGAAGACGACGCGGTCGGGACGCCCGTCGTGGCCCGGCACGACCTCGTACTGGGCGATGCCGACGACGCGCTCACCGTCGCGCACCTCCCAGCGTCCGGCGGCGGTCGCGTCGACGACGGTGAAACGGTCGGCATCGACGTCCGGAGGTGCCGGTGCCGGGTCGGTGGCTGCGACGGGGCGGCCGTCCTCCGGGGGGCTGGCAGGCTCGGTCATGGGCCCAGCATGGCAGGGTGGCGTCATGGCGAAGTACTTCGACGTCCACCCGGTGGACCCCCAGCCTCGAGCCATCCGCCAGGCCGTCCAGGTGCTGCGCGACGGCGGCCTGGTCGCCTACCCGACCGACTCCTGCTTCGCCCTGGGCTGCACCCTCGACAACCCCGAGGGCAAGGAGCGCATCCTGCGGATCCGGCAGCTCGACGACAAGCACCACTTCACGCTCGTCTGCGCGGACTTCGCGCAGCTCGGCCAGCTCGTCCACCTCGACAACGCCGTGTTCCGCGCCGTCAAGGCCGCGACGCCCGGGCCCTACACCTTCATCCTGCCGGCGACCCGCGAGGTGCCGCGCCGCCTCCTGCACGCGAAGAAGAAGACCGTGGGCGTCCGCATCCCCGAGCATCCCGTCGTGCGCGAGCTGCTCCGCGAGCTGGGCGAGCCGGTCCTGTCGAGCACCCTGCTCATGCCCGGCGACGACGAGCCGATGACGGACGGCTGGCAGATCAAGGACCGCCTCGACCACGTGGTCGACGCCGTCATCGACTCGGGGGAGTGCGGACTCGAGCCGACCACCGTCGTCGACTGGTCCGAGGGCCACCCCGAGGTGACGCGGGTCGGGGCCGGTGACCCCTCGCCCTTCGAGTGAGCGCGTGCGGCGCGCTCCGGTCGCCGCTGTCGCGTTGCCGTCGACCCCGCCGAGACCAAGGACCTGGCTGCGGACCTGGCTGCGGACCTGGCTGCGGACCTGGCTGCGGACCTGGCTGCGACACGGGCCGCGCTCGCGTGGTCCCCACTGTCGCCGCGTCGCCGCGTGGGGTTCAATCGGGCCATGAGCCACGCGCCGACGAAGGAGTCGATGACGGCACTGCTCGCGGGGCTCGACCCTGCCGAGCGGGAGACGATCCGGCTGCGGCTCGACCGCTGGACCGACGACCTCGTCGCGGCGCTCGCCACGCTCTACCCCGGGCGCGACGTGTCCGCGCTGGCGCTGCGGCTCATCGGGCGGGCCGTCGCCGGCTTCCGCGACCGTGACCCCGAGCTGCGGCGCCTCGACCAGAAGCGCCTCCTGCGTCCGGACTGGCTCCAGCAGCCGGACATGTTCGGCTACGCCTGCTACACCGAGCGGTTCGCCGAGGACCTGCGCGGCCTCGCCGGCCACCTGGACTACCTGCGCGACCTCGGCGTCACCTACCTGCACCTCATGCCCTTGCTCCTGCCGCGTGACGGCGACAACGACGGCGGCTACGCCGTCGCCGACTACCGACGCGTGCGACCCGACCTCGGCGACGTCGAGGACCTTCGCGAGCTGACCCGCGCCCTGCGCACCGAGGGCATCTCGCTCGTCCTCGACCTCGTCCTGAACCATGTCGCCCGCGAGCACGAGTGGGCCCGGCGCGCCCGAGCGGGGGAGCAGCACTACCGCGACTACTTCCACATCTACCCCGACCGCGTCATGCCCGACGCGTTCGAGCGCACCCTGCCCGAGGTCTTCCCCGACTTCGCGCCCGGCAACTTCACGTGGGACGACGAGCTCGGAGCGTGGGTCTGGACGACGTTCAACGAGTGGCAGTGGGACGTCGACTGGGGCAACCCCGACGTCCTCGTCGAGTACGCGGAGATCGTCCTGCACCTGGCCAACCTCGGAGTCGAGGTGCTCCGGCTCGACGCCATCGCCTTCACGTGGAAGCGCCTCGGCACCAACTGCCAGAACCAGCCGGAGGTGCACGCGGTGGCCCAGGCGCTTCACGCGGTGGCGCGCATCGCGTGCCCGGCGCTCGCGTTCAAGGCCGAGGCGATCGTCGGCCCGCGCGACCTCGTCCAGTACCTCGGCCTGGGACCCCACGCCGGCCGGGTCAGCGACCTCGCCTATCACAACAGCCTCATGGTCCAGGTCTGGTCGATGCTCGCCACGGGCAGCACGACGCTGGCCCGGGTCGCGCTCGCCGCCCTGCCGCCGACGCCCCCGAGCGGCACGTGGATCTGCTACGTCCGCTGCCACGACGACATCGGCTGGGCCATCGACGACGAGGACGCCGCGCGGGCCGGGCTCGACGGCTTCGCGCACCGGCGCTTCCTGTCCGACTGGTATGCCGGCGAGTTCCCGGGGTCCTGGGCGCGCGGCCTGGTGTTCCAGGCCAATCCGCTCACCGGGGACAAGCGGATCAGTGGCACCGCCGCCGCCCTGACCGGGCTGCAGGCCGGGGAGGACGACGGCGACCGGCTCGAGCGAGACCTCGGCCTGGCGCGTCTCTTCCTCGCGCACGCCGTGGTGGCCGGCTGGGGAGGTATCCCCGTCGTGTGGAGCGGTGACGAGCTCGGCCTGCCCAACGACCCGCTGTGGGACCTCGAGCCGGGTCACAAGGATGACAACCGCTGGGCGCACCGTGAACGCCTCGACTGGGAGGTCGCCGCCCGGCGGGGGGATCTGTCGACCGACGCGGGGAAGGTGTTCCAGGGCCTGCGACACCTGGCCCGGGTGCGGGCCGGGCTGCCGCAGCTGCACGCCTCGGCGCCGGTGACCGTCGTCGCCGACACCGACGACGGTGTGCTCGTCGTCGTCCGTTCGCACCCGAGCGGGCCGATGGTCGGCGTCTACAACGTGACGCCGACGTGGCGCACCGTCGAGGTGCGCCACCTGCACGAGGCGGGCATCGCACAGCCGGTCGACGCGCTCGGCGGGCACCCCGTGTACGCCGGGCCGGACGGCATGGCCGCGCTGAGTCCGTATGCCGCGTGGTGGGTCGTCGACGCGTCCGTCTGAGGGCTCGCCGCCGCCGGGTGGACGCTGACCCCTGGCCACCTCCTTGGTAAAGGTTGTCCGATAACCTTTACCAAGGAGGTGGCGACATGGCGGTCAGCTGGCCCGCGCTCGGGTGGCGCAGCGTGCCCTGGCAGCCGATCGAAGGGCTGCTCGACCTGTCGCGCCGGGCGCTGCGAGCCACGCCCCGCACCTACGACGCGGCCCTCGTCCCGGCCGTGGCGGCCGCCACGCTCATGCTGCCGGGGGACCTGGCCGCGGACCTGGACGAGGCGACCCGGCTGCTGGCCGCGTTCGACGCCGGCGGAGCGGGGGAGATCGCCCCGTTCGCCGCGGTTCTGCTGCGCTCGGAGAGCGCCGCGAGCTCGCAGATCGAGAACCTCACGTCCTCGGCCCGAGCCCTCGCCGAGGCCGAGATCGGGGAGGGCGACCGCGCGAACGCCTCGCTCATCCTCGGCAACGTCCGGACGATGCAGGCCGCTCTCGACCTCGCCGGCCGCCTGGACGAGTCGGCGATCCTCGCGATGCACCGGGCCCTCATGGCCCAGCAGGTCCGCCACGCGGCAGGGGAGTGGCGCACCGAGCAGGTCTGGGTCGGCGGCTCACCCCTGCACCCCGGCCGGGCCGACTACGTGCCGCCCGTGGCCGCGGACGTCCCGGGCCTCGTGGCCGACCTCGTCGCCTTCATGGACCGCGACGACCTGCCGCCACTGGCCCAGGCCGCCCTCGCGCACGCCCAGTTCGAGACGATCCACCCGTTCACCGACGGCAACGGCCGGACCGGTCGGGCCCTGCTGCACTCGGTGCTGCTGCACACCGGCGCGATCCACCGGGTCACGGTGCCCATCTCCGCCGGCCTGCTCGCCGTCCGCGACGAGTACTTCTCCGCCCTGACCGCGTACCGGGCCGGTGACGCGGAGCCCATCCTGCGGTGTGTCGCCGGTGCCGCGCGCAGCGGGGCCCACATCGGCGAACGACTCGTCGGGGCGCTGCGAGACGTCCGTACGGAGTGGGAGGAGCGCCTCACGGCCCGTGCGGGGTCCACCGCTCGGGCAGTGCTCGACCTCCTCGTCCGCCAGCCCGTCGTCACGGCGCGCGTCGTGGCGCGCGAGCTCGGCGTCACGGCGCCGACCGCGCAGTCCGCGATCCAGCGACTCGTCGGCGACCAGATCGTCGTGGAGTCGACCGGACACCGGCGCAACCGCGTGTACCGGGCGCCTGATGTGCTCGCCGCGCTCGACGACTACGCCGCCGGCCTTGGCCGTCGGGTTCCGTGATCGAGTTCCATTGCGCCACAACATGATTCGCCCATAATCGACATTATGATGTTCGCTGGCAGGCGAACTCGAGGCTCACCAGGCGTCGATCCACGTGCCGTGCGGGTGCCCGACACCGAAGACGCTCGGCCGACCCTCGGCGCCGTCGACCCAGCATCGCAGTCCGAGCACCGTCGGGCCCTCGCCGCCCCGCGGGTCATCGGGCAGGCCGGGCACGCAGCCCGGCGGCTCCGCCGTGAACCACGTCAGCCGCGGGACCGACCCGGCGATCCGGGCCAGCTCGGCGCCGAGGGCCGCCCGCCGCTCGCGCTCGACGTAGGTCAGCGCCCACGAGCTGAACACGACGACGTGTTCGGCGACACCCGCGTCCGAGCCGGCGCGCGCGTCCTCCAGCGCCGCGCCCACGGCCCGGGCGACGTCCTCGACGATGTCGCCCCGCAGGACGAGGGGAGGGTCCGCGCGCAGCACCTGTCGGGCGGCCTCGAACCGCTCGACCCGGCCCGGCACGTCCGGCCACAGGCACGCGAGCAGCCAGCGCACGGCGTCCTCGTCCTCGAGCCCGACGGGGTCGCGGTCGAGGCCGGCGCGCCCCGCCACCTGCGGCAGCGGTCCGAGGGCCGGCCGGCGGGCCGAGCGGTCCAGGCCCTCGCACCGGACGCGCGACGCGGCGTCGCCGACCGTCGCACGCGCACCGTCCCGGGTGGTCGTCGTCACGGCGTACCGGTCGACACCGAGCAGCAGCCCAGCGCTCGCCCCGAGCTCGACGAGTGCCACGCGACCTGGTCCGGCCGCCTCGCGGGACCGCGGACCCGAGCTGCCCGCCGCTGCAGCGAGTCCCGCTGCCACGTAGACGCAGCGGTTGACCTCGTTGGTCTGCGTCGTCCGCGTGGCGACGGTCCGACGCAGCTCGTCGGCGTGGTCGAGGACGGTCTCGCGCACGTCGGGCCACGGGTCACCGGTGGCGACGGCATCGCGCCCGACCACGCTGGCGTACCACCGTGCAGCCGGCACGTCGGGCCGCTGCAGGACCAGGTCGTGCAGAGCCGCGAACCACAGCACGGGACGGGCCTGACCGGGCTGGGCCGCCACGAGCAGCCCGGCCGTCTGCGGGTCCTCCGCGACGCGTCGGCTCACCGTGCCGTACAGCGGCAGGGAGGCGTACTCGGCACCGAACTCGCGAAACCGCCGACGCACCCGGTCGAGGCGCTCCACGTCGGTCCCGCCGTCCTCGTCGCGCGCCCGGCCCGGCTCAGAAGCCGGTCGCACCGTCGACCCGTTCCCGGACGAGGTCGGCGTGCCCGTTGTGGCGGGCGTACTCGCCGATGAGGTGGAGGTAGACGAAACGCACCGAGAAGGGCTCGCCGCCGGAGGGCACGACCTCCTCGAGGTCGTGCACGGCTGCCACGGCGTCGGCCTCGCGCCACTCGTCGAGGAGGGCGGCGTAGTCGTCGGCGGCGCCCTCGGGGTCCAGCTCGTCGAAGTCGCGGTCGACGCCCTCGCCGAACCCGTGGAGGGGCGCGACGTCCTGGCCACCGACACGCTGGCGCCACCAGACCCGCTCCACCTTGCGCAGGTGGCGCAGCAGGCCGAGCAGGCTGATCCCGGACGGGTCGACCGCGCGGATGGCCAGCTGCTCGCCGGTCAGGCCGGAGCAGATCGCGAGCAGCGTGGTGCGGTGGTGGTCCAGCAGACCGGCGAGCAGCTCCGGCTCGCGCGCCACGAGCGAGCCGTCCGGCCGCTCGACGACCGGTGCCCTCCACGGGGCGTCGGCGCTCGTCGATGTCGTCGTCACGGGGCCTCCGGGGGTCAGGGTGCTCGCTCGAGCAGGACGGCGACCTCGTGGTGCGAGGTCTGCGGGAACATGTCGAAGAGGCGCGCCTCGCGCGGGCGCAGGGACGGCATCGCGGCGAGGTCACGGGCCAGGCTCTCGACGTTGCAGCTGGAGTACACCACGTGCGATGCCTCCGACGCCTCGAGCCAGGCTGCGAGCCGGGGGCCGATGCCGCGCCGGGGCGGGTTGACGACGACGAGCGAGGCGGAGGCCGGGGTCGCGGGCAGCAGGTGCACCTGCGTGGCGTCACCCACGGTGAACGCGAGGTCGGCCCGCGCCGCTCCCGACGCGGTGAGCCGCTGGGCACTCCGCCGAGCCGACGCGACGGCCTCCGGCGCCACCTCGACGCCCCGCACGACGCGGTCCCGGCGACCCGGCGCGACGGCTGCCTGGAGCGCGAACCCGCCCACGCCGCAGTAGAGGTCGAGGACGACCGCCGGGTCGACTCGCGCCACCCAGCTCCGGGCCTGTCGGTACAGGGCGCCGGCGACCCCGGTGTTCGTCTGGAAGAAGCTCGCCGGACGCAGGAACAGCTCGATGTCGTCGAGGCGCATCGGCAGGACGTCGGCGTCGGTCAGGATGATCTCTACCTCGCCCTCGGTGACGGCCTTGTGCTCGGGCTGGAGGTTCACGGACACGACGCGCACCCCGGGCAGGGCATCGAGGATGACGGGTAGCCGGGACCGCAGCAGGGCCACGTGCTTCTGCGAACGCAGGACGAAGCGGAACATGACCTCCCCGTCGGGGGAGTGGGTCAGCAGCACGTGCTTGACCTCGCCCCGCCGGGCGGGCACATGGTAGGGCTCGAGGCCGAGGGCGTCGAGGAGGTCGGCGACGCGCGGCACGAACTCGGCGAGCCCGGGCTCGTAGAGGCCGCAGTGGCGCAGGTCGACGCCGTGTCCGTCGCGGTCGAGGATGCCGACGGTCGTGGCACCGGGGGAGCCGCCGACGACGAGCTTGGCCTTGTTGCGGAAGTGTGACTCCGGGCCGGCGTGTGAGGGCAGCCACCGGACGCCCGGGGCGAGCGGAGCCAGGACGCCGGCGACGTGCCGCTGCTTGTCCGCCAGCTGGTCGGCGTACGGCAGGCCCATGAGGCTGCACGAGCGGCAGCGCGCGGCGTCGAAGTAGTCACACTGCATCGGGGTCAAGGCTACGGTCGCGGGCGGTGGTCTACCGCGAGGGGTAGAGGACCCGATCCTCTGAAGTGACATAATGTCGATTATCGGCGTTATGGGGTGGTCGTCGGGCATGCCGAGGTGGGCGTCAGGCGTGCCCACCCGACCCGACGACGCGAAGCCACGTCCGCAACGAGCGCTCCAGGGCGTCGCGCTGCCCGGGCGTCAGCCCGGCCAGCAGGGCGTCGTCGGCCGCCATGACCCCGCCGATGATCTCGTCGACGCGCTCGCGGCCTCGTGGCGTCAGCCGCACGTGCACGGTGCGTCGGTCCGGCTCCTCACGGACCCGCTCGACGAGCCCCAGCCGCTCCAGTGCCGCCACGCGCTGCGTCGTCGCGCCCGGCGTCACCCGGCAGCGCCTCGAGAGCTCACCGGCCGTCAGGCGGTACGGCGCGCCGGCCCGGCGCAACGTCGCGAGGACGTCGAGGTGGCTCTGGTCGAGCTCGTGGGCGGCCAGCGCCCGCGACCTGCCGTCGGCGACCATCGCGGCCAGGCGCACGAGCGGCGTCACGATGCCGACCGACGACACGTCGACGTCCGGGCGCTCACGCCGCCACGCGTCGACGACCGCCTCGACCTCGTCCCCCGTCACGTCCTCCACCACCAATACTTTAGCGCTAAATCGGCTGGCGGGCGCGGTCTCGCGGTGCGAACGTGCGTCGGCACCAGGCGTCAGGCCCCCGTCGGGGCCCGACGCACGAGGGTGATGCGGCAATGGAGCTGGCGACCTCCTACGCCGTCGTCTCGGCCACGTGCTTCACGCTCGTCGGCGCGGGAGACGGCTCCGCGGCCCCGTGGCCCGACGGCGTGTTGAGGCGGTGCCGGGGTCCAGCCCCGCCGCGTTGTGGGACGCTCCTGCCATGTCCGACGTCGCCGTCAACGCTGCCCGACCGGAGACGCGGGAGCAGCGGTCCTGGTACTGGTACGACTGGGCCAACTCTGCCTACGTGACGACCACGGCCACCGTGCTCATGGGTCCCTACCTCACGGCCATCGCGAAGCAGGCCGCCTGCCCGGGCATCGCCGACGGGGTCGACTGCACGACCGACCTGTCCGTCCTCGGCATCCCGGTGGCGGCGGGGTCGCTCTACGCGTACACCGTCACGGTCTCGACGATCATCTCCGCGCTGATCCTCATCGTCATCGGCGCGATCGCCGACCGCAGCGCCCACCCGACGCGGCTGCTGACCGCCTTCGCCTGGGCCGGGGCCGTCGCGGCGAGCCTCATGTTCCTCGTCGCCGGCACCAGCTGGCAGCTGGGCGTCCTGCTCATCCTCGTCGCGAACCTGTGCCTCGGCGCGTCCCTGGTCATCTACGACTCCATCCTCATCCGCATCGCCAACGAGAACGAGCGCGACCGGGTCAGCTCCAAGGGCTGGGCGCTGGGCTACCTCGGCGGCGGCATCCTGCTCGCCCTGAACTTCGGCCTGCTCACCTTCGCCGGGACGCTCGGCATCAGCGAGGGCACGGCGGTGCGCATCAGCCTCCTGTCCGCCGGCCTGTGGTGGGGAGCCTTCACGGTGATCCCCTACCTCGGCCTGCGCCACCTCACAGGAACGGTCACGACGCCGGTCGACCGTCCGGCCGGCGTCGTCGGGGGCAGCCTCAAGCAGCTCGCGAGCACCTTCCGGGACCTGCGCCACTACCCGCAGACGCTGCTGTTCCTCCTCGCCTACCTCTTCTTCAACGACGGCATCCAGACGGTCATCGGCAGCTCGAGCCTCTACGGCCAGGAGGAGCTCGGGTTCGGGCAGAGCACGGTTCTCGGCGTCTTCCTGTTCGTCCAGTTCGTCGCCTACGGCGGTGCGCGCCTCTTCGGCCTGACCGCCGCCCGCATCGGAGCCTGGCGGACCGTGCTCTACGGCATCGCGCTCTGGACCGTCGTGGTCGTCATCGCGTTCTTCGTACCGGCCAGGCAGCTGGTGCTCTTCGTCATCCTCGCGCTGCTCATCGGCATCGTCCTCGGCGGCACGCAGGCGCTGTCGCGCTCGCTGTACAGCCAGCTCATCCCGCGGGGGCGCGAGGCCGAGTACTTCAGCCTGTACCAGGCCATGGAGCGCGGCACGAGCTGGCTCGGCACCCTCATCTTCGGTCTCGTCTACCAGTTCAGCCACAGCTACCGCTGGGCCATCGTGGCGCTGGTCGTCTTCTTCGTCGTCGGTGGCGTCCTGCTCTCCCGGGTCCGGATGCGCGAGGGCATCGAGCAGGCCGGAAACCCGGTTCCGGCGGTCATCTGAGGCCCACCTACAATTCGCGACCCGGCGGGAACAAGTCAACCGTTTCGGTCGTTCATGCGTCTGTGAGGGTAAGACACCTGCAGGGGTGTCGTCAGAGGCAGGATGTCTGGAGGGGTCCACATGGCCGATCGAGCACTTCGCGGTTCCAACCTCGGGGCGAGGAGCATGGAGTCGGACGACAACGTCGTCCCGAGTGAGCGACAGATCACGGTCTACGTGTGCCCGGAGGGCCACCGTACGGAGCTCCCGTTCTCCATCGAGGCCGACGTGCCTGCGACGTGGGAGTGCCGCTGCGGCCTGGACGCCAAGCTCCAGGGCGGCGGCCCCGAGCCCGAGGCGAAGCCGGTCAAGCACCAGCGCACGCACTGGGACATGCTCCTCGAGCGTCGCTCGATCCCCGAGCTGGAAGAGCTGCTGGAGGAGCGCCTGACGCTGCTGCGCGAGTCGCGCGGTGAGAAGCCGCGGCGGCGCAAGAGCGCCTGACGCCCTCCCGCAAGGACCACCGAGGAGCCCGCCCCGTTCGTGGGGGCGGGCTCCTCGTCGCGTCGACCGTCAGCGGTCGTCGTCGATGATCTCGCCCTCGACGACCTCGTCGCTCGAGGTCGAGCGCGTCGGGCCCGTCGGTGGTGCCGTCGTGCCCCAGCCGGGCCGGGCCGTGACCGCCGGGCCGCCGAAGCGCTCCGCCGAGGCGAGCAGGTGACGGCTGACGACCGCCTCCACCAGGCGCCGGGCCACCGGCCGCGTCACGGGCAGCACGAGCAGGAGGCCGATGACGTCGGTCACGAACCCCGGCGCGAGCAGCAGCGTCCCGCCCACGAGGACGACGACGCCGTCGGCGAGCTCCCGGGCGGGCATCCGGCCGCTGCGCAGCGCGCGTACCAGGGCGTGCCAGGCCCGCGCGCCCTCGCGCCGGATGAACCACACCCCGAGCAGGGACGTCGCGAGCAGGAGCAGGAAGGTCCACCAGCCGCCGATGGCGTGGCCCACCGCGACGACGACCGCGATCTCGACGACCGGCACGACGAGCAGCGCCGCGAGCGCCACCCGGGAGGGACGCAGACGGCGACCGCCACCTGCACGGCCACGCGGCGGGGGCGTCACGTCCGCTCCCCCACCGGAGCCGGCGTCTCTCGACGGGCGGAGACGAGCCCCCGCACCTGTCCGACGCGGTGCTGGATCCCCCAGCGGGTCACCGACGTCAGCGCTTCACGGACGATGTCTCGCCCCATCTTCGACACGCCCACCTCGCGCTCGACGAAGGTGATCGGCACCTCGACCACCCTCAGGCCGGTCCGGACCGCGCGCAGGGTCAGGTCGATCTGGAAGCAGTACCCCTGGGACTGGACGCCGTCGAGGCCCATGGCCTGCAGCGCGCTCGTGCGGTAGACCCGGTAGCCGGCCGTCGCGTCGTTGACGTGCATGCCGAGCATGACCTTGGTGTAGACGTTGGCGCCGACCGAGAGCACCTTGCGGTGCACCGGCCAGTTGCGCACCTCGCCGCCGCGCACCCAGCGGGCCCCGATGACGAGGTCTGCGCCCGCGAGCGCCGCCAGCAGCGACGGCAGCTGCTCGGGCAGGTGGGAACCGTCGGCGTCCATCTCGACGGCGGCGTCGTAGCCCTCGTCCATGACGAGGCGGAAGCCGGCGAGGTAGGCCTGGCCGAGTCCCTGCTTGCGGTCGCGGTGCACGACGCGGACCTGCGGGTCGGA
Organism: Monashia sp. HAY1-2A; assembly: GCF_056755315.1. NCBI lineage: Bacteria > Bacillati > Actinomycetota > Actinomycetes > Micrococcales > Intrasporangiaceae > Intrasporangium > Monashia sp. HAY1-2A. The sequence goes on along the minus strand of NZ_JBNDHY010000017.1, from coordinate 10,425 downwards.
CGCCGCCAGGGCGTCGGCGACGGCACCCGTGCCGTCGGGCGAGCCGTCGTCGAGGACGACGACGTCGGCCTCCGGCGCGCTGGCCCGCACGCGAGCGACGATGCCGGCCAGGTTGTCGCGCTCGTTGTACGTCGGGATGAGCACGGCCACCCGGGTGACCGGCTCACGCTGCGTCGTCGTCATCCTCTTCCTTCGTCTGGTGCGGCGCCCGGGTCGGCGCCGTCCGGCGGCCCCTCCGCACGGCCGGCAGGGGCAGGACGAGCAGGACGAGCAGCGCCGCCGCGGCGACCCCCTCGGGGACCTCCCCCACCCGGGTCGCCAGCGTCGTGGCGTCCCGCAATGGTAGGGCCCCGCGGACCACCGCCTGTGTGAACAACGACGTCACCTGGTGGGCGGTTCCGTCCGGGAGGATGAGGGCGCTCTGGCCGACCGTCGAGACGTGCACGACCGAGCGACCGAGCTCCATGGCACGGATCCGGCTGATCGCCAGCTGCTGCGGCGACTCGGCCGTGTACCCGAACGTCGCGTTGTTCGTCTGGACGACGAGGACGTTGGCGCCCGAGGTCACGACGTCGCGCATGATGTCGTCATAGGCCACCTCGAAGCAGATCGCGAGGCCGGCGCGGACCTGTCGGCCGTCCGCCGCCTCCACCGTGAAGACCCCCGGGCGGCTGCCCTTGGCGAAGTCGCGCCTGACGAGGTCGACCTCGCGGCTGAAGGTGCGCCAGAACGCCCGGTCCGGGATGTACTCGGCGAACGGCACCGGGTGGCGCTTGACGTAGCGGTCGGTGTTGCCGCGCCCGGGGGCGAAGAGCAGCGACACGTTGGACAGCTTGCCGGCCGGCTCCTCGAGCAGGCCGCCGACGACGAGCGGCCGGTCGAGGTACTCGACGGTCTGGAGGATGAGCTGCTTGGCGTCGGCGTTGCGCAGCGGGTCGATGTCGGAGGCGTTCTCGGGCCAGACGACGAGGTCGGGTGCCGGCGCCCGACCAGCGGTGACGTCCTGCTGGGCCTTGATCGTCGCTGCGACGTGGTTGTCGAGGACGGCCCGCCTCTCGGCGTTGAAGTCCAGACCCGGACGCGGCACGTTGCCCTGCACGCCGAGGAACTGCTCGGTGGGCCCGTCGGTCGGCAGCGGGACGGCCAGGCCGGCCAGGCCCAGCACGAGCGCGCCCGCGAGCGGAGCCAGGTCTCGACGCCGCGGGCCCGACGGGGCCGCCGCCGGGGTGCCGACCGCGTCGGCCCGGGCGCCCCGTGCGAGCAGCCGCTGGGCCGCGAGCGCGAGGAGGCCGCCCGTGAGCGCGACGACGAAGGCGACGAAGGGCGTGCCGCCGAGGGCGACGAGGCGACCGAAGGTGCCGTCGGCCTGCCCGAAGGCGATCTTGAGCCACGGGAACCCGCCGTACGGGGCGCGGGCGCGCAGGCCCTCGGCGACCACCCACACGAGGGCGAACGCGAGCGGTCGCACCCGCCCGGACCGGCTCAGCCAGCCGTAGAGCGCGCCGGCCAGCCCGAGGAACAGCGCCTCCAACGTCGCGAGGGCGATCCACGGGACGGCACCGACGTAGATGCCCGACCACGACAGGGTCGGGACGAAGAACACGAGGCCGGAGGCGGTGCCGAGCAGCAGGCCCCGACGGCCCGGCCGGAGCGGCCGGCGCCGATCCGCACCCCCGGGCAGACCCGCGGGCGCGCCGGTCCAGGCGCCGGCCATGAGCGCGAGCGCGAGCGGCGCCGCCCACCACCCGTCGAACGTGGGGAACGCGAAGCAGAGGAGACCCCCACCGGCCACCGCGAGGCCGAGGGGCGCGAGGTGACGCCGCACGGGCATCACCGTATGTCGTCGGGGCCCGGAGCGCGGAACCGGCTCGGCGCTCGAGCGAGGTCAGGGGACGACGACGACGCCGCGGGCCGTCGTCGCGACCAGGGGCGGGTCGAGCACGTCGGCGGCCGACGCACCGCGCTCGGGCGCCCCCCGGCCGACGACGCGGACCTCGAACTCCATCTCACGGCTGCGGTGCCCGACGCGGACGATCTCCGCCGAGACCTCGATGACGTCACCGGCCCGCACCGGTGCCCGGAACTGGACGTCGCTGTAGGAGGCGAAGAGGCCCTCGTCGCCGTCGGTCCGGATGCACATCTCGGTCGCGACGTCGCCGAACGCCGCGAGGGAGTAGGCGCCGTCGACGAGGTTGCCGGCATAGTGCGCGTGGCTGTACGGCACGTAGCGGCGGTGGGTGACGCGGCGTCCGACCTCCGCCGTCGTCGCGCGCGGGGCCGGCGTTCCAGCGCTGCTCGTGCTCGTCGTGCTCGTCGGGTCGCTCATCGTCTCGCCTTTCGCCGGGTCATCTCGTGCACGAGGTAGCTGGCGACCTCGCCGGGGGTCGTGCCGCGGCCGAAGACCCGGTCGACGCCGAGGGCCTTCGCCGAGCCCTCCTCGAACCGGGGGCCACCCGCGACGAGGATCGGCACCTCACCGGCCGGGTACGCCTCGCGGAAGGCCGCCGACATCTGGGTCGTGTTGTGCACGTGGGCATCCCTCTGGGTCACGACCTGGCTCACGAGGACGGCGTCGGCCCTCTCGGCGCGGGCCCGCGCCACGAGGTCGGGCACGAGCACCTGCGCACCGAGGTTCACGACCGTGATCTCGCGGTAGTACTCCAGGCCCTTCTCGCCGGCGAAGCCCTTGATGTTGAGGATGGCGTCGATGCCCACGGTGTGCGCGTCGGTGCCGATGCAGGCACCGACGACCACGAGCCGTCGGCGCAGCAGCCTCCTGATCGCGGAGTTGGCGTCCTTGGCCGAGAGCAACGGGTACTCGCGCTCGACGACCCGGACCGCGTCGAGGTCGACGAGGTGGGTGACGCTGCCGTAGACGACGAAGAAGGTGAAGTCCGGGCCCATGGGCTTGGCGTGCACGAGCAGCGCCGGGTCCAGACCCATCTTGCGGGCCAGCTGGAGGGCCGCGCCCTCGGCCCGCTTGTCGTGCGGCACCGGCAGGGTGAACGACACCTGCACCATGCCGTCACCGGTCGTGTCCCCGTAGGGCCGGACGATGCTGCCGTGCGGGCCTCTGCGCGGCTCCGCGGCGCGCGGTGCGCGGCTCATCGCGCGTCCCTGCCGGTCGTCCACGCGTCGAGCGCGGTGACGGCCGGGTTGTCGTAGCCCTCGGCCCGCCTGACGACCCCTTCGAGCCCCTTGCCCCGGTCGGGCGGCCGGCGCATGAGCCCGAAGGTCCCGTCGGCGATGGCCGCCAGTAGCGGGGGTTGGCCGGAGACATCGGTGTCCTCGACGATCCGCTCGAGGAGGTCGACGGCCTCGGACAGCACCTGCCGGGCCCGCGTCTGGATGAACCCGTCGCGAGGCGGGTGGAAGTCCTCGGTGAGCCCGCTCGCGGCATTCATGACGTACCGGACGTTCTGGAGGGCGAGGTCGCGGTCGGACAGGAACGGGGTGACGACGGCCTCGGTCATCATCCCGACGAGGAGGATCCCCTGCCCGGTCATGGCGCCGACGAGGTTGAAGAACCCGTCGAGCAGGTAGCCGCGGAAGACGTCGCCGGTCATGTGCTTGGTCGGCGGCATCCACTTCAGCGGTGCGTCCGGGAACAGCCGGCGGGCCAGCAGCGCGTGGGCCAGCTCCATGCGGAAGCTGTCGGGCAGGTCGGGGTTGATCTCGAAGGCGTGCCCGAGCCCGAGCTGCCAGTCCTCGAGCCCGGCCTCCTTGGCGAAGCGCTCGTTGAGCAGCTGGCTGACCGTCACGGTGTGCGCTGCCTCGACCGCGTCGGCGGTCGTGAGGTAGTTGTCCTCGCCCGTGTTGATGATGATGCCGGCTCGTGCGTGGATCTGCCGTGAGAACCGCTGGTCCACGAAGGTCCGGACCGGGTTGATGTCCCGGAAGAGGATGCCGTACATCGAGTCGTTGAGCATCATGTCGAGGCGCTCCATGCCCGCGAGAGCCGCGATCTCCGGCATGCACAGGCCGGATGCGTAGTTCGTCAGGCGGACGTAGCGTCCGAGCTCCCTGCTGACCTCGTCGAGCGCGGCTCGCATGAGCCGGAAGTTCTCCTGGGTCGCGTAGGTGCCGGCGAAACCCTCGCGCGTCGCGCCCTCGGGCACGTAGTCGAGCAGCGACTGCCCGGTCGAGCGGATGACGGCGATGACGTCGGCGCCCTCGCGGGCCGCGGCCTGGGCCTGCGGGATGTCCTCGTGGATGTCTCCGGTGGCGACGATGAGGTAGACCCACGGCTTGTGCGGGGGGTCGCCCAGCCGTCGGACGAGGCGCTCACGCGTGGCGCGGGCCCGGTCCACGGTCCGCAGCCCTGTCCCGACGCCACGCGCGGCCGCCCGCCGGGCCGCCGTGGCCGCGCGCCCCTCCGGGAGCCGGAACGCGACGTTCCCGCCGGCCGCCTTCTGGGCGAGCGTCAGGAGGTCGGGCGCCTCGCCGCGGAGCAGGGCGTCGTAGACCGGCGTCGTGACGCCGTGCTCGAGGCCGACGCCGGTGCGGACGGCGGCGACGAGGTGGTTGACCCACGGCACGCGCTCGTGGTCGGCACCGGCGAGGCCGGCGAGGCGCAGGGTGGCACGCTCGACCGAGACCGTCGTGTGGCTCCGCGCGAGCCGCACGACCGGGGCCGCGGCCCGGCGCGCCAGGGACCGCGCCCGCCGGACGACCGCCGGGTCGAGCTCGAGGACAGGTGCGGGGCGGCTCACGCCTCAGATCCTGCCGTCTCGCGCGCGAGCCGCGACTCGAACAGGGCCCGGACCGCCGGCACCGTGCGCACCAGCGACAGGGCGAGCTCGGCGTGGCCGGGCACGTACCCGTTGCCGATGAGCATCCGCACGTCGGCGGCGACGCCCTCGGCTCCGAGCGCCGCCGCCGCGAAGCTCGTGGCCATGCTGAAGAAGATGACGGTGCCGCCATCGGCGGTGGCCAGGATCGCGGGCTGCTCGCAGCCGGGCACGTCGACGCAGACGACCGTGACGTCGGCAGGTCCGCCCGCGGCCTCGACCGCCGCGGCGAGACCGAGGGGGCTGCGCGCGTCGGCGAGGACCACGACGTCGGCCAGGCCGGTCGCCTCGAGCAGGCGGCGCTCCCGCTCGACCGGCACGACGCCGATGGTGCGCGCGGCCCCCGACGCGCGCGCCGCCGCCAGCGACAGCGACCCGGACTTGCCGGCCGCACCGAGCACCGCGACGGTCGGCGCGGTGCCGCGGGCCGTGTGCTCCCCGACGACCCGGGACACGAGGGCCGGAGCCCCGCACACGTCCATGACCATGAGGGCCAGCCGGGGCTCGAGGTCGTCCGGCAGGACGGCGGCGATGCTGCGGCCGAAGAGGATCGCGTGGCCCCGCGCCGGCACCCGTTCGGATCGGCCGTCCCAGCGGGCGAGCCCGTCGCTGATGGCCAGCGGCGTCAGGGACAGCGAGACGAGGGTGGCGACCCGGTCGCCCACGGCCAGACCCAGTGGGCTCGCCGGGCCCACCTCCTCGACGGTTCCGATGAGCATGCCGCCCGAGCCGGTGACGGGGTTCTGCATCTTGCCGCGGTCGGCGACGATGGCGAGCACCTCCTCGCGGACCGCCTCGCCGTCGAGGACGCCCGCCCGCGTGTGCTTGTCGGCGAGCTGGCGGTAGGAGGCGGCGTCGAGGTTGAGGGTGTCGACCGTGATGCGGACCTCGTCCGGCCACAGCTGCGGGCGCGCGTCGAGCCGGTGGGCCGCCTGCGGGAGGGTCGGCCCCTCCTCCCCCACGGGGTCGAGAACGCGGTGCAGCCCCACGGGTGAGGTCTCACGCGCGTCCGTGGGCGGGGGTGGTGTGGTGGTCACGGCGGAGATCCTCCGGTCGCAGTGGATGCGTACGACAAATCCTTTCGCATCATAGGAGGTCGGAGGGTGATGCTTCGGTTATCGTCGGGACATGACACAGGTGTCGCAGCCGTACGCCTACCGCCGCCGCGAGCTCGTCGAGCCGGACTGGACCAGGCTGCCCGGCTGGACCGCCGTCACGCCATCCGACTGGGACAGCGCCCAGTGGCAGCGCGCCCACTGCGTCAAGAGCGTCGCGCAGCTGCGGGCCGTCATGGGCAACCTCCTCGAGGACCGCTTCTACGCCGACCTCGAGCGCGACCAGGCGCAACGGGCCACGATGTCGATGCTCCTGCCTCCGCAGATGCTCAACACCATGGTGCCCGCCACCGACGAGCCCGTGCCGGCGGCCGGCGCCGCCTTCACGGCGGCCTTCTACGCCGACCCCGTCCGCCGCTACATGCTCCCGGTGTTCTCCGACCGGCGCACGGACTGGCCCTCGCACCCGCACGCCACGCGCGACTCCCTGCACGAGCACGACATGTGGGTGGCCGAGGGGCTGACCCACCGCTACCCGACGAAGGTCCTCGCCGAGCTGCTGTCGACGTGCCCGCAGTACTGCGGGCACTGCACGCGCATGGACCTCGTCGGCAACTCGACGCCGCAGGTGGCCAAGCTGCGCTTCGGGCTCAAGCCGGTCGACCGCCAGGAGGCGATGCTCGACTACCTGCGCCGCACCCCGGCGGTCAGGGACGTCGTCGTCTCCGGCGGCGACGTCGCCAACATGCCGTGGAAGAACCTCGAGGCGTTCCTCGACCGGCTGCTGGAGATCGAGAACGTACGCGACATCCGCCTCGCCACCAAGGCCCTCATGGGTCTGCCGCAGCACTGGTTCGCCGGCGACGTCGTCGAGGGCGTGGCCCGGGTGGCTCGGACCGCCCGCGAGCGGGGCGTGTCCCTCGCCATCCACACCCACGTCAACAGCGCGCAGTCCGTGACGCCGGCCGTGGCGCGGGCCTCGCGGGCGATGCTCGAGGCGGGGGTCCGCGACGTGCGCAACCAGGGCGTCCTCATGCGCGGCGTCAACGACACCCCCGAGCGCCTCCTCGACCTGTGCTTCGCCCTCGCCGACGGGGCGATGGTCACGCCGTACTACTTCTACATGTGCGACATGATCCCGTTCGCCGAGCACTGGCGCGTCTCGCTCGCGGAGGCCCAGCGGCTCCAGCACGAGATCATGGGCTACCTGCCGGGATTCTCGACGCCCCGCATCGTCTGCGACGTCCCGCTCGTCGGCAAGCGCTGGGTCCACCAGGTGGAGCAGTACGACCGGGAGCGCGGAATCTCCTACTGGCGCAAGAACTACCGCACCTCCATCGAGGCTGACGACACCGAGGCGCTGTCGCGCGAGTACGTCTACTACGACCCGATCGACACGTTGCCGGCCTCCGGGCAGCAGTGGTGGCGCGAGACCGTCGACCACGAGGAGGTCCTGGCGGCCGCGGGCGAGCGGGCCGCGTCGAGCCGGGCGGCCGCGGAGTCGCAGCTCGTCTGAGGCCACCGGCACCGCACGTAGACTGCCGCGGTGACCTCCCGCTCCCCCGCCACCCGCGTCCGCATGCCCCGCGCCGAACGCGAGGCGCAGATGCTCGAGGTGGCCGAGAGCGTCTTCTCCCGGCGTGGGGTGCAGGCCGCGACGATGGACGAGATCGCCGAGCAGGTCGGGGTGACCAAACCCCTCATCTACGACTACTTCGGCTCCAAGGAGGGCCTGCTCGCGGCGACGATCGAGCGGGCCCGGGGCCAGCTCATGGCGGCGCTCATCGGTTCGTGGGCGGCGGCCGACGCCGCGGACACCCCGGTCCGTGAACGCGTCCGGCGGGTCGTCCACGCGTTCTTCACCTTCATCGACGCGCACGATGCCGCGTTCGCCCTGCTGCGCACCGAGGGCGCGCTCATCGGCGAGGCGTCCGACTCGGTCGAGCGGATCCGCCAGCAGACCGCCAAGGCCTTCGCGGAGGGCCTGCTCGCCCTGCCGGAGTTCGGGGCGCAGACCGCCACCCGCGTCACCGCGATGGCCGAGGTGCTCATCGGCGGCTGCGAACGGCTCGCCGTCTGGCGCAGCACGCACCCCGGCGGCATGGACGCCGACGAGGCCACCGACCTCGTCGTGACGACGATCTGGGACGGCCTGTCGAGCGTCGGCGCGGCGGGCCTCGACCCTCACGGGGACACCCTTGCGGACACCCCTCCGGACACCCCTGCGGACGCCCGGTGACGCCGCGTCGCAAGGGCGCCGAGGGGCCGACGACGCAGGCCACGCTCGCGCTCGACCGCGCGAAGGTCGCCTGGCGCGGACGTCCGTACGACCACGATCCGTCGGCCCCGAGCTACGGGCTCGAGGCTGCTGTGGCGCTCGGTGTCGAGCCGGCACGTGTCTTCAAGACGCTGCTCGTCGACACCGGTCGCGGCCTGGCCGTGGGCATCGTCCCGGTCGACGGACAGCTCGACCTCAAGGCCGTCGCCTCGGCGCTCGGCGCGAAGTCGGTGACGATGGCCGATCCCGCAGCCGCCGAGCGCAGCACCGGGTACGTCGTCGGCGGCATCTCCCCCGTGGGCCAGAAGCGCGCGCTCCCGACGGTGCTCGACGACTCGGCGTTCGAGCACGAGACCGTCCTCGTGTCCGGGGGCCGCCGCGGGTTCGACGTCGAGCTGGCACCGGCGGACCTGGCCGCCGTGACACGTGCCGTCCGGGCCCCGATCGCGCGGGGACCCAACGGATGAGGGCCGTACCCGCCAGCACGCGGCTCGGCCGCGCCCGGCTCGTCGTGATCCTCGCGGCCCTGACGATGGTGGGCCCGTTCTCCATCGACACGATCTTCCCCGCGTTCGACGTCATCGGCCGCGAGCTGGCGGTCGACGCGGTGACGATGCAGCAGACGCTCAGCGTCTACCTGGCGACGTTCGCGGTGGCGAGCCTCTTCCACGGCTCGTTGTCGGATGCGCTCGGGCGCAAGCCGGTGATCCTCGTCGGCTGTGGGCTCTACGCCGCGACGAGCGCGCTGTGTGCCCTCGCGCCGAGCATGCCGTTGCTGCTCGGCGCCCGCGCCGTGCAGGGCCTCGTCGCCGGTGCCGGGATGATCGTCGGCCGGACCGTCGTGCGCGACCTGTTCGACGGGTCGGCCGCGCAGCGGTTCATGTCGCACATCTCGGTCATCTTCGCCGTCGCGCCCGCACTCGCGCCGATGGTCGGCGGCTGGATCCTCGGGTGGGGCCAGTGGCGCACGATCTTCTGGGTGCTGACCGGCTACGGGGTCGCCCTCGTCGTGGCGACGCTCGTGGCCCTGCCCGAGACCCATCCGGCGTCCGAGCGGGTCCCGTTCCGCCCGCGCCCGCTCGTCGCGTCCTTCGTGTCGGTGGCCCGCGACGCGTCGGTCCTGCGCCTCGGCGCGGCGATCGCCCTCAACTTCGCGGGGCTGTTCCTCTACGTGTCCTCCGCGCCCGTCGTCGTCGTGGAGCACCTCGGTCTCGGGCCGCGCGACTTCGGGGTGCTCTTCGTCCCGCTCGTCGTCGCGATGATGCTCGGCTCGTTCCTCACGGGGCGGCTCGCCGGGCGGGTCCGCCAGGGCGCGTTCGTCCTCGCCGGCTTCGTGGTCTCGCTCGCGGGAAGCGTCTTCGCCGTGCTGTACCAGGGCCTGTCGGTGGCCCCCTCGACCGTGTGGACCGTGCTGCCGGTCGGCGCGATCTCGCTCGGTGTCGCGCTCGTCTTCCCCGTCCTCACCATCGCGATGCTCGACCTGCGACCGCGTGAGCGTGGCGCGGTGTCCTCGTTCCAGTCGTTCCTCAGCACGTGCGCGAACGCCCTTGTGGCGGGGGCCCTCTCGCCCCTCGTCAGCGGGTCGCTGACGACGCTCGCCCTCGTGGCCGGCTCACTGACGAGCGCCGCGCTGGCCCTGTGGGCCTGGCACCGTCGGACGCACCTGACCGCGTCACGCGCACCGGTCCCGCCCGACGCGTCGGCCGAGGAGCCCACCGACCGGCTGTGACGCGTCCGGCACGGCTTCCCTTGTGCCGCAAGGCCGCTCGGGCGGGCGCTACTCCTGCTCGCGCGGGATGGCTGAGGCGCTTCGACCCTCCCACGGCGTCGACAGGACGACGGTCGTGCGGGTCGAGACGTTGGCGGCCGAGCGGATCCGCGCGAGAAGGTCCTCCAGGTTGCCCGGTGTGCCGACGCGCACCTTGAGGATGTAGCTCTCGACCCCGGCCACCGAGTGGCAGTCCTCGATCTCGGCGATGTGCGCGAGGCGCTGGGGCACGTCGTCGGGCGCGCTGGGGTCGAACGGCGTGACGGAGATCAGCGCTGTGAGCGACAGGCCGAGCGCCTCGGGCGAGACCGTGGCCGCGTACCCGGTGATGACGCCCCGCTCCTCGAGCCGCCGGACGCGCTGGTGCACCGCGGACGTCGACAGGCCCGTCGCCTTGCCGAGGTCGGTGTAGCTCATGCGGCCGTCTGCGAGCAGCAGGCCGACGAGGCGACGGTCGAGTTCCTCCATGCCGGAAGGGTAGACCAGCAGTGCGGTGCCTGTCTCTTATACACATCTGACGCTGCCGACGACGGA